>CAYMTC010000028.1:0-12248 GCA_964393265.1 uncultured Thermoleophilia bacterium | reverse complement strand
CCCCCACCACCCAATCCTACACTCTTTCCCTACACGACGCTCTTCCGATCTCACTCTTGTAGCACCAGTCGAAGTAGTCGAGCATCGCCTTCGCTTTGGCAGCGTCGGCCTGCTCTTTGTAGATGAGGATGAAGGTGGCACCCGCGATGGGCCATGACTCCGGCCCGGGCGCGTCAACGAGCACGACCGCCATGCCCGGCGTGCCAGCCCAATCCGCCTCCGCTGTCGCCGCCGCGAACGCGTCGAGAGTCGGCGAGACGAAGTTGCCGTCCTTGTTCTTCAGCTGCGCGACGGGGATCGCCGTCTGCTTGGCGTACGCGTATTCCACGTACCCGATGGTGCCGTCGATCTGGCTGACTTGGCCGGCGACTCCCTCGTTGCCCTCGCCACCGACGCCGGTGGCCCAGGCGATCTCCTTGTCCGCGCCGAACTGCTCTGCCCACTCAGGAGACACGGCAGCGAGGTAGTTCGTGAAGATCCACGTAGTGCCCGACCCGTCCGAGCGGTGTACGACCGTGATGGCGGTGTCTGGCAGGTCCACATCCGGATTGAGCGCTGCGATGGCGTCATCGTTCCAGGCGCTGATCTTGCCCATGAAGATATCGGCCAGCGTGGGACCGTCGAGCTTGATGGCCTCGCTCTGGATGCCCTCGACGTTATAGACGACACAGACTCCGCCGACGGTCATGGGGAACTGGACGAGACCGATCTCATCCAGCTCGGCTACCTCAAGCGGGGCGTCCGAAGCACCGAAGTCCACCGTCTTGGCTGTGATCTGCTCGATGCCACCGCTGGAACCGATGGACTGGTAGTTGACCTTGACTCCGGTCTTGTTGTTGTAGTCGGATGCCCAAGCCGAATAGAGCGGGTAGGGGAAGCTCGCGCCAGCCCCATTCAGCGCGTCGACTTTGGCGCCACCGTCGCCGCCCCCACTCGTGTCGTCTCCGCCACAAGCAGCGAGCGTTGATGCGAGACCGATAGCGGCCGCTACCGCCACCGCCACCGTGATGAGACGAAGGGCCCGCCTCAGCTTCATTGACGTACCTCCCATGCTTGGACCCTGTCCACAGAAGTGCCGGCCACATGCCGACGCGATGCAGGATAAGCAGCGAGTGTGAGCGGACCGTTAGCGTGGCGTCAGATGCGTCTGAGATCTCGGACGACGTGCGCAGCACCCCGTCTGGCGCCTCAGCGGGCTCAGCGCCTGGGGAGGAAAAGGCGGACCGTCGTGCCGCTGCCGAGCCGGCTGTCGACCGACACGCTGCCGCCATGCACCTGGGCCACATGCTTGACGATAGCCAGCCCCAACCCGGTGCCCCCCAGCGCGCGACTGCGGGCCTTGTCCACACGGTAGAAGCGCTCGAAGAGGTGGGGCAGATGCTCGCGGGCGATGCCGATGCCCTGGTCTTCCACGACGATGATGTGCTGGTCGGCCGTATGCTCCAAGCGGACCCGCACCCTTGTTCCTTCCGAGCTGTACTTGACCGCGTTGTCAATGAGATTGACCACCGCCTGCTCCAGGAGGATGGGGCTGATGCTCGCTCTCGTCTCCTCAGGCGCCTCGAGCTCGATGTCTATCCGCTTCTTGACGGCCTTGGGCGAGCACACCTCGACGGCCACCTGGAGCACATCGTTCAGGCTGGCGTCTTGCATCTCGATGGCCGCCGCGTCAGCTTGTTCCACCCTGGCGAGGCTGAGCAGGTCCTCGACTATGGAGTTCAGTCGATCCGCCTGGCCGACGATGATGCGCGCGAACCTCTCCGCGTCCTCACGGTGGTCGAGCGCGCCGTCGAGCAGCGTCTCAGCGAAGCCCTTGATCGACGTCACTGGCGTCTTGATCTCGTGCGAGACGTTCGCGACGAACTCGCGGCGCATCTCCTCAAGACCCTTGAGACGCGTCACGTCGTTGAGCACTGCCAGGGCCCCCATGGGCTGTGCGTCCGCGTCCCGTAGCCCCGTGCAGTTGACCTGGAGGTACCGATCGCCGCTCGTCGTGTGCAGAAGGATCTCGGCCTCCAGCGCCTCCTGAGCCGCCAGTGTCTGGGCGATGAGCCCCTGCAGGTCGCGGTTGCGCACGACTTCCTGGATGCGGCGGCCAGCGGCCTGCTGGGCGTCTACCTGAAGCAGGCCTGCCGCCGCCTCGTTGAGGACGATGACGCGTTCAGCGAGGTCCACAGCGAGGACGCCCTCGACCATGCTGGTGAGGATCGCCTCACGCTCACTCGTCTGTTCGGTTATGGTGCGGATCGTAGCGTCGAGCTGCCGAGCCATGTCGTTGAGACTCCCCGCCACCGCGCCGAACTCCGCAGTCCGCGACGGCTCGATCTTGTAGGAGAAGTCTCCCGCGGCGAAGCGCGCCGCCCCGTCCTTGAGAGCCTGCATACGACGGCTGATGCGGCGAGACACATAGACCCCGACGCCGCCGGCGAGCACAGCGATGAGCGCCGCGCTGAGGCCGATGCGGAGGTACAGCGAATCGAGCGCCTTGCTGACCGTCGTCAGCGGCACGGCGGCGCGGATAGCGGCCACCACCGCCCCAGCCTCACGCAGGGGCAGTGCGACGTACAACTCATCGACGTTCAACGTGGGGCTCACCCTGCGGGCCACCCCCGTCCCGCCCCTCAGGGCGGCCTGTACCTCCGGGCGGTCGGCGTGGTTCGCCATACTTGCGGGATCTGAATCCGAATCGGCGAGGACCACACCGTCCCTGCCCACGATGGTGAATCGGGTGTCGGCCGCATCGCCCAGCGACACGATGAGCTGCTGCAGCTCGTCGGCGCGCCAGTCCGCCAAGGGACGAGAGAGCTGTCGATCGACGAGGCGAGCCCTTCCCTGCAGCTCACGCTCGGTCGTGTCGAGGTGGAAGGTCCGCACGGAGTCGATCGAGTACCACGCGAGGGCCAGCACGCTGATGGCAGCCACGGCGATGTAGGAAGCCGAGAGGCTCCAGAGGAGGCGATGACGTCTCACGGGCAGTGCCATCCTTCGTGGTGGGGTTGCGTGATGGGCGGTCTACGGTAGTATGCCATTGGTGCGCCGTTGGCAGGGAACAACTGGCGCGTCACGCCGAGGGGACCAGTAGCGTGCGGATCAGACTCGTGCCCAAAGGGCACGCCTATTTCCGTGACTTCTCTGAGCTGGCCGCGAATCTCGATGCGGCCGCCCAGCTCTTCGTTGAATTCATCGACAGCTTCCCCGACTGCGGCAATCTGGCACGAGAGATCCTCGAGCTCGAACACGTAGGGGACAAGCTCGTCCACGACGTCGTCCACAGGCTCAACGACACCTTCGTCACCCCCATCGACCGTGAGGATATCTACAACCTCGTGACCACGCTGGACGAGGTGCTCGATCACATCGAGGCCACCTCCGACGCCATGGTGCTCTATCGCGTCACGGAGACTACCCCACAGGTGCGCAGTCAGGCTCAACTGGTGGCTACCGCCTCCCATACACTGCGCGTCGCCATCGACGGCCTCGAGAAGCATGACCGTGTCAAAGAGTGTGTCATCGAGATCAATCGCATCGAGAACGACGGCGATCGCGTGCTGCGCGACGCCATCGCTCGCCTGTTCGACGACGACATCCCCTGCACCGACGTCATCAAGTGGAAGGACATCTACGAGCTACTGGAGTCCGCCATCGATGACTGCGAGCACGTCGCGAACATCATCGAGGGCATCGTGCTGAAGCACAACTGAGCCGCCCGCTGACGTGGCGCTCCTCCTCATCATCATCATCGTCTTCGGCACGATGGTCTACTGCTTCACCAACGGTTTCCACGACACCGCCAATGCCATCGCCACCTCGGTCTCTACGCGTGCCCTCTCGCCGCGGCTGGCCGTGGCCATGGCCGCCACAGCCAACCTCCTGGGAGCTCTGTACAGCACCGCTGTGGCACAGACCGTCGGCAAAGGCATCGTGGACGTGGCCGACGGAGTGAGCCTGGAGCTGGTCCTCTGCGCCATCATCGGCGCCGTGGCCTGGAACCTCCTCACCTGGTACTACGGCATACCGTCAAGCTCCACCCACGCGCTGATCGGTGGCCTGGTGGGTGCAGGCGTCGCCGAGGGCGGCATGTCGATGGTGCACTGGGACAAGCTCGTGACCAAGGTGGCGATCCCCATGGTCAGTTCGCCGGCCATGGGCTTCGTCGCCGGCTATCTCCTCATGCTCGCACTCCTCTGGCTCGTCAAGAACCGCGCCCCGGCAGGCGTCAATCGCTGGTTCCGCATCTTCCAGATCGGCTCAGCTGCGTTCATGGCCATCTCGCATGGCCGCAACGACGCCCAGAACGCCATGGGCATCCTCACGCTCGCCCTGCTGTCCTACGGCTCCATCGAGCAGTTCTCAGTCCCGCTCTGGGTCATGTTCGCCTCAGCTGGCTCCATGGCTGTCGGCACCTACTTCGGCGGCTGGCGCATCATCCACACGCTGGGCACCAAGGTCATCAAGCTCGACCCCATCCATGGCTTCGCTGCGGAGACCAGCGCCGCTGCGTCCATCCAGATCGCCTCTACCATGGGCGCACCGGTGTCCACCACCCAGACCATCACCGCGGCCATCATGGGCGTGGGCTCTACGCAGCGCCTCTCGGCAGTGCGCTGGGGGGTCGCCGGAGACATCGTCACCGCCTGGGTGCTCACGCTGCCAGCTTCAGGCTGCGTCGCCGCCATCTTCTACGAGGTCCTGCGGCTCGTCTAAGACCCGGGCGTGCTCCTTGCCCACAGCCGCATGGGCACGGCTTCTACCAGGTCACGTGCTCGCAGACCGCCGTGCAGCGTCGTGGTCGTCTCTGAGCCTGTAGCCCACACCCCGAACGGTCTCGATGTACGAGGCGCACGGGCCGAGCTTGCGGCGCAGAGAGACGATGTGCACATCGACTGAACGGTCGGTGACGAACCGGTCAGGCAGGAACGAGTCCTCGCCCTGCGCCGCGTCGACGATCTGCTGGCGAGTGAACACCCAGCCCGGGCGCCTGGCGAGGAACAAGAGGATGCGGAACTCGGTAGCGGTGAGGTCGACCGGGTTGCCGCCCACCGTGACCTCGTGTCGGCCCGTGTGGATGAGCAGATCGCCCACCGCCACCGGCTTGTCATCGGCGATGCCAGCTTCCTGCTCACGCCTCAGGACAGCCTTCACGCGCGCCAGCAGTACCCGCGGGCTGAACGGCTTGGTGACGTAGTCGGCTGCACCAAGCTCCAGGCCGGTGACGATGTCTGCCTCACTACCCTTGGCCGTGAGCATGATGATAGGGACCTGTCGCGTGACCTTGTCGGCCTTGAGGTCCCGGCACACCTCAAGGCCGTCCACGCCAGGCAGCATGAGGTCGAGGATGATGATGTCCGGCGACTGAGACCGTGTTACGCGAAGCGCTTCCTCACCTGTCTCTGCCGTGAGGACGTGATACCCCTCGCGCTGTAGGTTGTACGCGACGAGCTCTACGATGTCGCGCTCGTCGTCGACGACCAGGATCCTTGCCTTGGACATGCCCACCGCCGTCTCGTTGCAGGCGCTTCTTGCCCCGGGCCACATGCTACATCGCCTGTGTTAGTGGAGGGTTAGCCTGATCCCAGGGCGTACGAAGGCGCCGCGGCCCCGTCTGCATCTCCAGTGATCGCCCGCAGTGCCGTGCGCCAATCGCGGAAGTCGCTGAAGAGGTGGTCCGGATGGTACTGGGCCAGTTCCTCCACGGAGTGACGCCCGGTGGCCACCGCCACGGTGGCCACGTCCAGGGCGGCCCCGCACTGGATGTCCGCGGGGGTGTCGCCGATAACGACGATCTGCTTGCCGGAGAAGCGCCGCCCGGTGAGCCGCCCCGCTCGGTCCACGGCGACAAGAGGCAAGTCACTCCGCTCTGCTGAGTCTGAGCCGTACGCACCGACTGCAAACAAGTGCAGCATGCCAGTCGGTGCCAACTTGGCATGCGCTCCTTCTGCCACGTTGCCCGTGAGCAGGCCCAGGAGGACGCGCGCATCGTCTGAGAGCGCCAGGACAAGGTCGCGTACCCCCGGGAGCACGTCGACCTGGTCTTCGCCAAGCTCCTCGTGCAGCAAGGAGACGTAGCGCTCGAGGCAGCGCTCCAGCTGACCCGGCGCCGCGGCAGACCCGTCTGCGCCCCACATCTTGGCTAGGTCGCGGATGATAGCGGGGTCGGTACGCCCATGGAAGCTGTAGTCCCCAAGGTCGCCCGAGACGCCGTACACCTCGAGGATGGCCTGTCTCATGGCCCGTCCGCCAGCCCCGCGGGCATCGATCAGGGTCGAGTCGATATCGAAGAGGACGAGGCGCTCCATGGTCGGTAAACGGCAGCGGAGCACCACTAGTGCGCCGGGTCGCCTGTCCTTCCTGGAGAGTGCTCGGCGCTGCTGTGCGGCGTGATCGGGGGCACCATCGCCGTCACACCGGCACGCCCTCTCGCGCCACGCGCTCGTCGATGCTCTCGTAGAGGATCTCGTACGGTCCCGTAGCGAGGATGGAGGCCAGCGACCTGTAGATCTGCTGCATGGACTCCCCGGCGTAGAAGGCGTCGTGGTCGTCCACATCGTCCCACGTGGTCTGCACGACGTAGTGCACATCGCAGAGGGCAGCCTCGCGCCGCTGGTCACACAGACCACTGGCCAGCGGAGACATCCCGATCGACCTCAAGACCGAGAAGGAGCGCAGACCCTCGGCTGTGCGCAGCAGCTCGACCATTTCGGCGACAGCTGTCTCCGCATGGTGCTCAGTACCCTTTCTTACACTGAAGATCGTCTGTCCGGTGATCATTGGGCGACGACTCCTGTCTACGTCTGGTGCCGAGGTTCTTCCCACTTAGGCGCAGTCGTGAACTGCACTGCGCCCGTCCGAAGACACGAGGCCTCTTGACTTCCGTCGATGCGCCCGCTGATCATGGACGCTCGTGACGCTGGCTTTCAGCGGACCACATCCCGGAACGCGTTGAGCAGACCCTGTGGGTCTCTCGCTGCTGCTCCCTCTTTGCTCCAGACGATCTTACCCGCCTTGTCGACGATACACGTGACCGGCAGCACGCGTTCGCTGGCCGCATCCCAGGCGCCGTAGGCGCGGGCGACTGCCCCCTGCTCGTCAACCAACACCGGGAACGCCAGTCGTCTCACACGCTCCTGCAGCCCCGGCACGTCGTCCTTGCTGGCCATGGTCACCCCCAGCAGCTGCGCGCGGACTCCCCAGAACTTGTCGGCCACGTGGCTGAGTGCTGACAGCCGATCCATCGCCAGCGGTTCACCCTGAGCGAAGAACACGATCACCGGCGCCCACTCACCCCGGTAGTCGGCGAGCTGGAGCGTACCACCACCTACCGCTTCGAGGCTGAACTTGGGCGCTTCCCTGCCGACGCCGAAGGTGTAGCCCACAATACATACCTCCTGAGTGCGGCCCGCACGGACCGGTACCTGCCTCCTACTGGAGTGTACAACAGGCCCCCGGCCCGGCCGCCACCCCGAGGCGCAGCCTCCGTGAAGGACGGACCCTTCAGTCCTCCTCTAAAGGCTCAGGCAGTAACCTGTCGACGGCGGTGCGGACCTGGTGATCGCTGACGTGGTCCAGCAGCACGTAGTAGAGGCCCGGGACCGTCTCACTGCGTACGAAACGGCTCAGGTCGACCGTGATGCCGGCGGCGCTCAGACTCCGCACCTGCTCCTTGTCGAGCGCCAGCAGGCCGAGCGCCGCAGGATACGCCGCATCACCGCAGATCTCCGCGATATCACGAGCCTCGGTCCATCGAGAGAACACGATGGCCTCGCCCTCCCGCTGGGTCACGACCAGCCTGACGCCGGGCGTCACCTCGGCCGTCGTGGTCAGCTGCCGGCGAGGCTGTGCCCGCTGCTGGTCGACGGCGTCCTGGACGTCTCGCACCTTCTGCGCGAAGGTGGTGGGCACATGTCGAGCCATCGTCTCCTCCAGTGCGATGCGGCTGCCTTATACCCGCCTGTGCTGCTGCCACACCTGCGACGTGCGGCATCTCGTCACGCATGAGGGCGCAGCGTCGGCCGCCGCCGCGGCGCGGGCCCTGTCGGGCGCGTCGCTGCCGCCACGCGCGCCTGCGTGGGGTGCGCCGTTGCCGCCACGCGCGCCGATGGGAGAGAATGGAGCGGAAGACCGGCCGCCGTCGCCGGCTTCTGACCTGAACGCAGAGGGGAGCACTATGCGTCGTGCCTGGCACGAACCGTTCGACGGTGGGCGCCTACCATTAGCCGGCCTGCTGGCGGCCTGCGTGGCCCTCGTGCTGAACCTCGGCCTGCGAGAAGTGTCCGTCCGTTGGCTCGCTGTGGGACACGATCAGGCCGTACTCTCGACCATGTCGGTCGTCACCGCCACACTCATCGGCATCGTCCTGGCAATGCTCGCCTTAGCTGTGTTCGGCCACACCCAGCCCCGGCCTTTCTCGGTCTTCCGCAGGTTCGCACTGGCGGCCTTCCTGCTGTCGTGTCTGGGGCCCGTGCTGGCCTTCTACGGTGCGCTGCCAGGAGTAGGGCAGGTGGACTCACGGACCATGGGTGTGTTGCTGGGCATGAACGCAGTGGTGCTCGTGGCCGTGCTCAGCTTCTTCATGAGCATACCGCGCGGCCGTTCCTACCCCAGCGGATACTGAGGTCAGTCGGCGCCTCCGCCGCCTCCGCCGCCTCCGCCACCTCCGCCGCCAGAGAATCCGCCGCCTCCGCCACTGCCAGATGATGTGGTGCCCACGGCCGCTGTGAACCCGCTACTGAAGCTGGACAGTGGCGAACTCGTGCCCCCCGCCACCCAGAAGTACGTGGCGGAGAACCCAGCGTCGCGCACCACCTCAGGGACCTTGACCTCCAGCGACTTGATGACCTCGTCGGCGATGCCGAAGACCACCGCAAGCACCAGGAAGTGTTCCCAGAGCACGACCGAGGTAGGTGGCTTCTCGTCCATACGGCCGAAGTCCTTCATGTAGTTGCGAAGCCCCTTGTACTTGGCGTACAGGTCGGCAGCCTGGGGCGAACGGCGGCGCATGACAGGAGCGGACAGCGCGACGATGCCACCGAGGCCCGCCCCCACAAGCAGCCACGGCTGGTCCACAAGGGCGGAGCCGATCACGGCCCCCACGGCAGCGACCACCCCGAGGAGCGCGGTGAAGCCGGCCGCACGAGTACCCGACTTCTCCAGGAAACCACGTCCCTTAGCTGTTGCTGCCACCTGCTCACGCCACTTCTTGACTGCAGGCCCGAAGGTCGACCGCTGCTTCTTGGCGAGGTCTCGCAACTGGGACATCAGCACAGTGTCGCCCTTGGCGAGATCGTGGAACAGCAGTCGTACGAGGCTCTCTTCATGAGGCCTGAGGTCGGCGGACTTGCTCCGCTGCAGCGCGAGCTGGTACGTGCTTTCCTCGCGAGTGCCCAGCAGTCCGCGCTTCTCTGTGGTCACCTCTGACACATCGATGACGCCTCGGTTTGCCAGGTCGAGGACCGTTGCCGAGACGTCCGCATCGGTCACGCTGCCCATCCGCCACAGAGCACCGACCACTGCCGGCGGAAGGTCGGGGTCCGGCAGCTCGCGGTAGTACTGCCCCTGGAACGTGGCCCGATGCTCGCGTCCGTATCTCAAGAAGAGGATGACAGCCACGATGATGGCGACGGCCGGCAGTAGACCTCCGAGCAGCCAGCCCGCGACGCGGAGGAGGCGCTGCTTGGAGCGCTCAGCGTTCGCCTGATCCGCCCAACGTTGCTCCTGGGCGAGGACCTCCTCCACACGCGTCTCGCCGACCGGAGAGGCGTTCGGCAGGGCGTCAGCCGGAAACAGCACCCGTGCCTCCACGAACGTGCCAGAAGGGACATCATCCACCGCCAGCATGACGGAGCCGTCGCCGCGCCGCGTCACCGTTCCGTTGAGCGGGCCGTGCGCCCAGGCCCTGACCTGATCGCGCGTGACACCGCCGGGCAGGGTGATCGTGACTTCTGCCCGGTCTGTCGGTACCTCCCAGCCCGTGCCGATGAACTGCCAGTACAGTTCGCCGGTGTCCGTCCACCTGGTCGCTGCTGCCCGTACCTTGTAGTCCAGCGTGAGGGTGACCGTATCGTCCCGATATGCCCCGAAGGCTTCCACGAACAGGCGCGAGCCCTCGTCGGTGACGTGGTACGTGTCGTAGGGCCGCGCCCAAGGCTCGTCGGTCCATGCCAGGGGCTCCCCGTCAGCGCCACGTACCACCACATCTTCGATGCCTTTGGACCCACCCTTGTCCAGGTACCAGTACACTCGAGTGAAGTCGCCTGAGAAGCTCATGGTCCGCTTCTCGCGTACCGTCATGTCGCCAGCGTCGTCGACTGCAGCCTGGATCTGCACCACGTCGACGGAGTACTCCTTGGCCAGCGCCACGGCCGGGCAAAGGAGCAGCAGCATGAATACCGCCGCAGACGCGCAGAGTAAGACGGATCGGATGCGGCGAGTCCGGCTGCTGTGCATGGCTACCCCTCCTGGTCCTGTTGTCGGCTTAGACTACACGCGGACAGAGACGCACGTTGTCTGTCCGACAGCATGTCCCCTAGAATGATGGACCATGCCTGGCGAGAACGGCAACCACCACACCGACGAGCGGCGTGGCCACGAGCGGCGGCGGCGGCGGCGGCTCGTGCTCATCGAACGCCGCTCGGGCTTCGACCGTCGCGGCCCAGCCTCTGGGGGCCGGCTCAGTGGTGCTCTTGAAGGGGCGTTGCTCAGACTGCGCGACGATCCCGTCCTCTTGCTCGCCGTCCTGGGCTTGGCCAACATGCTCAGCCTAGCTGACCTGGCGTTCACCCTCTTCGCACTCGACCATGGCGCCATCGAGGCGAACCCCGTCATGCGGACCCTCCTGGACAGCGACCCCGGATTCGCCATACTAGCGAAGATCGGCATGGTGGCGGGCGTGTCGACCCTCATCTACCTGCTGCGACGGTACAGGCTCATGCTCATGGTCGCACTCATCGCTGTGGCGGTCTTCGGCAGCGTGGTCGTCTACCACCTCTTCGGACTCACCAGACTCGCGCTCGTGTGAGAGTCGCGGTCTGACGTCCGGGGATCCCGTCCTTCCTCGTTGGCAGACGCGTAAGGAGAGTGGCCATGGAAGCGGAAGTCGCGCGGCTCAGCGACCTCGTTGATGGTGCGGTCACCGCCGTCAAGGTCCCCGGGCGACCACTCCTCCTCGTGCGGCTCGGTGAGGAGGTCCACGCGTTGCCAGCGCGATGCACACACCATCCCAGACCCTTGGCACACGGCCTGCTCCACGACGGTCGGCTCATATGCCCCGTCCACCAAGCCGCCTTTGATATCCGCACTGGCGATACTCTGGAGCCTCCGGCGCTCGACGCCCTCGCCAAGTTCCCCGTGCGGATCGCAGACGGCCGAGTGTTCGTTGAGGTGCCCGACGGAGCCAGCGACCGGCGCCTCATGGCGATGGCGTCGTTCGATCCCGACAGAGACCGCCGTACGTTCGTGATCATCGGTGGCGGTGGCGCGGGCGCGGTAGCGGCCGAGTCGCTCCGCCAAGCAGGCTACCAGGGACACATCCTCCTGATCGGCCGCGAGCCCCACCTTCCGTACGAGCGCCCACACTGCAGCGAGGACTACCTCATCGGCAAGCTGGAGGAGTCCCAGCTGCCACTGCGGAGTCGTGCGTTCTACGAAGAACACGGCATCGAGCTCCGATCGGGGCACGTGCTACGGTTCGACGCGCCCACCAGAGGCATCCTCCTCGACTCTGGCGAGAGCCTCTCTGCAGATGCCGTGCTCATCGCCACCGGCGGCGAGCCCAACAAGATCCCTGTGCCCGGGACCCATCTCGACGGGATACACACACTGCGCTGCCGGGACGATGTGGAGGCCATCGCCACCGATCTCAAGAGTGCCAAGGCCGCCGTGATCGTGGGTGCAGGCTTCGTCGGCCTGGAGACGGCGGCGGGCTTCCGCCGCCTCGGCCTCGAGGTGGCTGTGGTGGCACCTGAGCCTATCCCGCTGGCGCCGGCTCTGGGCACCCGCGTCGGCAGCCTAGTGCAGGCGACCCACGAAGAGCGGGGTGCTTGCTTCTTCATGGGACACACGGTCGCCGAGTTCCGCGGCACGGACCATGTCCGGTCAGCCGTCCTCGACGACGGTCGCGTCCTCGCCGCCGACCTGGTGGTCATCGGCGCGGGCGTCCGACCGGCAACGTCGTTCGTCAACGGGCTTGGACTAGCCCCCGACGGCGGCATCTTGGTGGACGACCGACTGCGCGCTGCACCCGGCGTGTGGGC
>CAYMTC010000027.1:2093-12562 GCA_964393265.1 uncultured Thermoleophilia bacterium | reverse complement strand
CACGACGAGCGCGAGCAGACGCTCAACCAGCTGCTCGTCGAAATGGACGGCTTCGAGATGAAGGACAACATCATCCTCATCGCTGCCACCAACCGGCCGGACATCCTCGACCCAGCGCTGCTACGACCCGGTCGGTTCGACCGCCAGATCGTGGTCGACCGGCCTGATCGGGCAGGGCGCAAGAAGATCCTCGAGGTGCACACGCGCGGCAAGCCCATCATGAAAGAGGTGGACATCGATGCGCTGGCGGCTCAGACGCCGGGCTTCACGGGCGCCGACTTGGCCAACCTGGTCAATGAAGCCGCCCTGCTCGCCGCTCGGCGAGGGCGCAAGGTCATCGAGATGTCCGAGCTCGAAGAGGGCATCATGCGGGTCATCGCAGGGCCCGAGAAGAAGAGCCGACTCATCTCGGAGAAGGAGAAGTCCATCACCGCCTACCACGAGATGGGTCACGCCATGGTGGCGCACTATCTCGAGAACACCGATCCAGTGCACAAGATCTCAGTGGTGAGCCGCGGACAAGCCTTGGGCTACACGATCTCCTTGCCCACCGAGGACAAGTTCCTCACGACCAAGGCCGAGCTCCAGGACAACCTTGCTATGACTCTCGGGGGCCGGGCTGCGGAAGAGGTGGTGTTCGGGGAGATCACCACGGGTGCCGCCAACGACCTCGAGAAGGCCACGGGGATCGCCAAGTCCATGGTCATGCGCTACGGCATGAGCGAGGAGCTCGGCCCGCGCGTGCTCGGCCACAACCAGGCGCAGCCGTTCCTGGGCCGCGAGTTCAGCCAGGAGCCGGACTACTCAGAGGAGGTCGCGCGCCAGATCGACGAGGAGATACGTCGCATCATCGAGGACGCGCACGAGCGTGCCCGTCAGATCCTCCGCGAGCACCGCGACAAACTGGAGCGCATAACGTCCATCCTCATCCAGCGCGAGACCATCGAGCGCGAGGAGTTCGAGGCGCTGCTGGACGGAGCGCCCGAGGAAGAGGTCTTCCGGGCGCGCGATGAGAAGCAGCGCCAGGAGGCAGAAGAGAAGAAGGCTCGCGGCCGGCGCTCCAAGCCGACGCAGCCAAAGGTGCCGGCGCCAGCGCACGTCAACCCGGTCAACCCCGAGACCACCTGAGCCCGCGTCAGCGCCGTCATGACGACCACGCGCTCACCTCTCCATCCGGCTGCCGGGCGGTCCAGGTAACGGCACGTTGCGACAGGCATGCACAGGAACAGGATCGAGCATGACGCTCGCAGCATGAACACGCGGCGACAAGGGGTCGACAAGGGGTCCTACTATGTCCGTGGCACAAGCTAGAGGGTATCCCGAACTCACACTCGATGTGGAGCTTCCCTGCGTAATGGGAGTGCTCAACACCACACCCGATTCCTTCTCCGATGGTGGCCAGTTCTTCGACGCGACGGCGGCCCTGGAACACGCCCGCGCCATGGTCGCCGACGGCGCTGCCATCATCGACGTCGGGGGCGAGTCCACCAGGCCAGGCTCAGACGCTGTGCCCGTCGACGAGGAGCTGCGGCGAGTGATGCCCGTGGTCGAGCGGCTGGCTCAGGTGGCGCCCGCGCCGGTGTCCGTCGACACCATGAAGGCCGAAGTCGCCAAGCGGGCGGTGGCGGCCGGTGCGGCGCTCGTGAACGACGTCAGCGCGCTTCGTCACGACCCGGCGCTCGTCGAGGTGGTCGCCGAGAGCGGCTGTGCCCTGTGTCTCATGCACATGCAGGGCATGCCCAAGACCATGCAGGACGATCCTCACTACGACGATGTCGTGTCGGAGGTCGTCGCGTTCCTCGAGCAGCGGCTGGCGTTCGCCGTCGCTCATGGGGTGCGCGAAGAGCAGATCCTCCTGGACCCTGGCATCGGTTTCGGCAAGACTGCTCGCCACAATCTCTCATTGCTCAAGCACCTCGAACGCATCGTCGCCATCGGCAGGCCCGTGCTGCTGGGCACGTCGCGCAAGCGCTTCCTGGGCGCCGTCTTGGGCGCCCAGCCGGGTGAGCGGCTCACGGGCACCGTCGCCACTACCGTGCTGGGTCTAGGCGCCGGCGTCTCGGTGTTCCGGGTGCACGACGTGCGTCAGAACTGCGAGGCACTGCGCGTGGCGCAGGCCGTGCTGGAGGCGCAGTGACTGCTGACGAGAGAGTGATGATCCATGTACGCGGCATCGAACTGTGGGGACACTGTGGCGTGACCGCCGAGGAGCGCCAGATAGGCCAGCGGCTCATCATCGACGTCGAGTTGGAGCCCGTGCAGGCCGTGGGTGTCGCGACTGACGAGCTGAACGACACCATCGACTACGGAGAAGTCGTGAGCATCGTTCGGGCGGCCGTCGAAGGCGGCCAGTACAAGCTCTTGGAGCGACTGGTCGGCGTGCTGCGCGAACGGTTGTGCGCAGCGTTCAGCGTGCAAGCGGTCAAGGTGAGCGTGACCAAGCCTGCTCCGCCCGTGGGGCTTCCCATCGGCGGCGCCACCGTCGAGGCGGTGTGGCGCGCGTGACCCAATGGCGGCGCGTGTTCGTGTCGCTCGGCAGCAATCTCGGTGACCGTGCTGCCTACCTTTCCCAGGCTCGTGAGGCGCTCGCCGGACTGGACGACACGCGGCTCTTGGCGACGTCGCGGATCTTCGAGACGGCTCCGCAGGACCTGGTGGATCAGCCTGCGTTCCTTAACCAGGTGGTCTGTCTGGAGACCGGTCAGGAGCCGCTGACCCTTCTGCGCAGTCTGCAGCAGGTGGAACGTCGGGCCGGACGGGTGCGTGAGGTGCGGTTCGGCCCCCGCACGCTCGACCTCGATATACTACTCGTGGAAGATGTGGAGTCCGCCGACCCCACGCTGACGCTGCCTCACCCACGTCTCTGGCGCCGAGCATTCGTCCTCGCACCTCTGACAGACGTGTGGTGGTTGGCTCGTGGCATGCCGCAGGTGGACGTCCACGCGCTGGCCCAAGAGCTCGCCCGTGAGCAGATCGTGAGGGTGTACGTGGAGGGTGAAGGAGGTACGAGCGCAGATCGCTCGGCTCAGCAGAGCGAGCTGCGCAGGCTTGCCGCCGAGCGCAATGCGGTGATCCTCGCGCACAACTATGAGCGGGCGGAGGTGCAGGATGCCGCCGACTTCGTCGGCGACTCGCTGGAGCTGGCGCGCAAGGCTGCCGCAACGAATGCCGACGTCATCCTCTTCTGCGGCGTGCACTTCATGGCCGAGACGGCCGCTATCCTGTCGCCGCAGAAGACCGTGCTCATGCCGGATCTGCTCGCGGGGTGCCCCATGGCGAACATGGTCACGGCCGATGCCCTGCGCGCGCTCAAAGCGGAGCATCCGCAAGCGGTGGTCGTCACGTATGTCAACAGTGGCGCTGACGTGAAGGCGGAGTCGGACGTGTGCTGCACGAGCGCCAATGCCGTCGATGTCGTACGGCGCTATCCGCGTGAGCGGGAGATCATCTTTGTCCCCGACCGCAATCTGGGTGGCTACGTGGCACGCCAGCTGGACCGCCCCCTGAGGCTCTGGGACGGCTACTGTCATGTGCACGACCGTATGCGTGCCGAGGAGGTGCTCCAGCGCAAGTCAGAGCATCCCGGCGCGCGAGTCATGGCTCATCCCGAGTGTCGGCGTGAGGTGCTCGACTTGGCCGACGCCATCCTGAGCACCTCAGGCATGCTCAAGCTGCCGGCTACCGACGACGCCGATCAGTACATCGTCTGCACCGAGGTCGGCCTCCTGCACCGCCTCGGGCAGCTGTATCCACACAAGCGCTTCTACCCCATCAGCCCCGCGGCGATCTGCCCCGACATGAAGGTCACCACTCTGGACACCGCGCTGGTCGCCCTCCGCGATGGCCTCAATGAGGTGAGGGTGCCGCCGACCATCCGCGAACGCGCGCTTCGCGCGGTGCAGCGCATGGTCGAGGAATGAGGCCTCTATGCCCCGGCCGTATATCGCCAGCATAGGCGCTCAGCCACCCAACGTCCGTCAGTTCGACGTGTTGGTGCTGGGTGGCGGCATCGCTGGTCTAACGGCGGCCATCGCCGCTGCGCGGCGTTGGCGCGTCGGTCTCCTCACCAAGTCCTCGTTCGAGGAGACGAACACCTTCCTCGCTCAGGGCGGTATCGCGGCCGCTGTCAGCGATGCGGACTCACCAGAGCTGCATTTCCAGGACACCGTCAACGCTGGGGCGGGCCTGTGCGACGAGGAGGCGGTCCGGGTGCTGGTGACCGAGGGCCCGGACCGCGTGCGGGAGCTCATGGGTATCTGTCCCCACTTTGACCGGGTGGACGGCGAGATCGTCCTCGGCCGAGAAGGCGCTCACTCGGTGGCGCGCGTCCTGCACGCGGGTGGCGATGCCACCGGCAGCGAGGTGTCCAGCGCTCTTGCCGAGGCGGCGCGGCTGGGCAGTAGAGTGCAGCTCTTCGAGGACGAGTTCGTGGTCGATCTGATCACCGTCGACGGTCGGTGTGTCGGGGCTCTGTCGCAACAGGCAGACTCTGGCCAGCAGTGGCTCAACCACGCCATGGTCATAATCCTGGGCACGGGCGGTGCCGGTCAGGTGTACTCGCGCACGACCAACCCCTTGGTCGCCACTGGTGACGGGGTGGCCATGGCGTACAGGGCGGGTGCGGCCCTACGTGACCTGGAGTTCATGCAGTTCCATCCTACGGGTTTGGCGATAGGCGACGGCCCCACCACGTTCCTCATCACCGAGGCTCTCCGCGGCGAAGGCGCCTACCTGCGCGACGCGTCGGGCGAGCGCTTCATGGTCGGGCGGGATGCCAAGGCGGAGTTGGCCGCCCGCGACGTCGTGGTTCGCGGCATGGTGGCCACCATGCGTCGGGAGGGCAGCGACCACGTCGTGCTCGACGCCACGCACCTGGATCCCGAGATGCTCCACCGCCGGTTCCCGCGCGTCACGGCCGGGCTGGCCCGACACGGACTGGACCTTGCCCGCGACCTCGTCCCGGTAGCTCCTGCCAGTCACTACTTCATCGGCGGTGTCTACACAGATGTGTGGGGCAGGACGACGGTCCCCGGACTCTACGCCAGCGGAGAGGTGGCCAGCACCGGAGTCCACGGCGCCAATCGACTGGCCTCCAACTCCCTCCTCGAGGGCCTGGTGTTCTCAGACAGGGTCGTCCGCGACCTGGATCGCTACATCGGCACGCTCGGTGAAAAGGTGCGGCGGCTCGATCTGGATCTACCGGAGCGGCGAACACCGCGGGGCGACATAGGCCACGCGGAGGTGCGCGGCAGCGTGACCCGACTGATGACCTCGCACGTGGGAGTGGTGCGAGACGCTGACGGGCTGCGGGCCGCCGTGGCAGAGCTGCGAGAGCTGTACTCTCACATGCGCGTCGGCACCGGTGAGGTGGAGGAGTGCGAGGTGCTGAACCTCCTCACGCTGGCCACCGAGATGGCCAAGTGCGCTCTTCTGCGAGAGGAGTCGCGGGGAGCCCACTTGCGCGACGACTTCACAGAGCCCGACGACGAGCGCTGGCGCCGCCACATCACGGTGCGGCTCCCCAAGCTGCGCGCCGCTCTGGCAGGCAGCGAGGAACAGCGGGATGACGATGCAATCGGGTGAGCGACTCCACGATCCGGCCTTGGCAGCGGCTGCCCGCGAGGCTGCGCAAGTCGCGCTGCGCGAGGACTTGGCTGGCTATGGTGACGTCACCGGCCGGGTGTTCGGCGCCCACGGTGTCGGACGTATCGTTGCACGAGAGGAAGGCGTCCTTTCGGGTGTGTCGCCGTTCCTGGCGGTCGCGGAGCTCATCGATCCGGATCTCCACGTCAGCTTCGCGCGCACAGACGGAGAGCACTTCTCGGCTGCCGAGGTCTTGGGCATCATGCGCGGCCGGCTGGCGTCCATTCTGGCGGCCGAACGCACGGGGCTCAATTTCCTGGGGCGGTTGTCGGGGGTGGCCACACTGACAGCGACCTTCGTCGCTCAGACCGCAGGCACCAAGGCGCGCATCGCAGCCACACGGAAGACCACTCCCGGTCTACGCGCCCTTGAGAAGGCAGCCGTAGAACACGGAGGCGGCCTGGGTCACCGTTTTGGGTTGTTCGACTCGGCGATGATCAAGGACAACCACATCGCTGCGGCCGGGGGCGTCACCGAGGCGGTGCGTCTGGTACGTGCGCGGCTCGGCCATGCTCACCTCCTGGAAGTCGAGACCGAGTCGGTGCAGCAGATCGAGGCCGCGCTGGCGGCGGGTGCGCACGTGATCATGCTGGACAATGCCGATCTCGCGCAGGTGCGGGCGGGTGTAGCGCTCATCGGCGGGCGCGCGGTCGTAGAAGTCTCCGGCGGTATCACCTTGGGCAAGGTCCGCTCTCTCGCAGAGGCTGGTGTCGACATCATCAGTGTGGGCGCGCTCACCAAGAGCGCTGTGTGGATCGACATAGCGCTGGACGTGGAGAGCTGACCGTGCTGTTGGCCGTCGACGTGGGCAACACGCAGACCGTCATCGGGCTCATGGACCTACAGACGGTGGTCACGGATTGGCGCATAGCGACCGTGCGCCATCGCACCGCCGACGAGATCGCGGCGTTGTTGCAGGGGCTCTTCCGCCTAGAGGAGTGGGAGCCCCGTGAGGTGATCACCGAGGTGGCTGTCGCATCGGTCGTGCCGCGGCTCACGAGCCAGTGGCAGGTCATGAGCGAACGTCATCTCAGGCTGCCGGCGTTCGTCATCGGACCGGGGACGCGGACAGGCATGCGCATCCAGATGAAGAGCCCTGCCGAAGTGGGCGCCGACCGTGTCGTGAACGCGGTGGCTGCCTACGAGGCGTTCGGCGGGCCCTGCGTGGTCGTGGACTTCGGCACAGCCACCACGTTCGACGTGATCTCGGCCGACGGAGACTACTTGGGCGGCGTCATCGCTCCCGGTATCGAGGTGTCCATGGAGGCGCTCACGACACGTGCTGCCAAGCTGGTCAAGATAGACCTTGTGGAGCCACCGCGCGTCATCGGGAAGTCGACCGTAGAGGGGCTGGAGTCTGGGGCCATCTACGGGTTCGCCGGGCAGGTCGAAGGTATCGTCCACGCGATCGAGGATGAGCTCGGCGAACCTGCGACGGTGGTCGCCACCGGCGGACTCGCCGAGCTTATCGCACGTCATACCGAGGCTATCCAACACGTGGATCGCTACCTCACGCTACGGGGCATAGAGCTCATCCTGCGGCGTCAGGACGCGGCGAGAGCCTAGAGCGGGTCGGTATGCCTACCGGGGTGCGTGACCCACTGGACCTCGGCACGCTCTCCCTTCAAGGTCGAGTGTTCATGGCGCCTATGGCCGGGCTCACTACCTCGGCGTGGAGGCGTCGTGTGCGCCGCTGGGGTGCCAGCCTCGTGTTCACCGAGATGATCTCCGCCTACGGCATCTCCTACCGCAATCCTCGGACCATCGCCTACCTGAGATGCACAGACGAGGAGCATCCGGTGGGGTACCAGCTCTTCGGGACGCATCCCTCCGTCGTCGCGGTGGCGACTGAGAGATGCCTGCAGGCTGGCGCCGACCTCATCGACTTGAACATGGCGTGTCCTGTACGAAAGGTGGTGAAGACGGGCGCTGGCGCGGCGCTGCTCGACGATCCCGACAGAGCTGTCGAGCTGGTCGCCGCGGTCGTGCGTGCGGTCGACGGCGTGGTGCCCGTGACCGTCAAGCTGCGCTCCGGTGTAAGAGCCGGGGAGACGACAGTACTGGAGCTGGCGCCCCGGCTCGTGGAGGCCGGTGCGGCTGCTCTGTGTCTGCACCCACGCGTCGCTACCCAGCTGTACAAGGGACGCGCCGATCACGCCCTCACAGAGCGTCTGGCGACACGGGTCTCAGTGCCGGTCATCGCCTCCGGCGATCTCTGTGACCGCCGGTCGTGCGAGGAGGTGCTAGAGCGCGGGGCGGCAGCGGCGATGCTGGCCCGTGGCGCCATTGGGCGGCCCTGGCTGTTCTCGGAGGTGCTCGATGGGGCGCCGCCTCCCAGCGTGGCCATCCGCGTCGCCGAGCTGCGTGTGTTCGTCGGCGATGTGGTCGCCGAGCGGGGGGAGCGAGCGCTGGGACACCTGCGGCAGTTCTGGCCGGCCTTCCGGCGCAGCGGGACGCTGCCACGCGACCTAGCTCACCGGCTCATGCTGGCGCCGTCGATGACAGAGGTCCAAGCACTCCTGGACGAGGCCGAGGGCGCCTGAGTCCTCGGAGGTGCGGGACGGGTGCACCAGCGCCCGGCCTCTCCATCGTCACGGCTGGGTTTTACGCCGTACAGGTGTTGACCTATAATGACCGCCGCTCTTCTGTCGGCCGCGCTATCGCGGCCGACAGTAGTTGTAAGGAGGCCATCTCATGGAACGGCAGATCGTCCTCACCCCCGAGGGACATCGGAGGCTCAAAGAGGAGATCGACTACCTCTCCACCAAGAAGCGTGCCGAGGTCGCGGAGCGCATCCGTGATTCGCGGCAGTTCGGGGACATCTCCGAGAACTCGGAGTACGACGACGCCAAGAACGAGCAAGCTATGGTCGAGCAACGCATCGCCATGCTCGAGGAGAAGCTTCGTGGGGCGACGATTATCGATGCCGACACCGTCAGCACCGACAGCGTCAGTGTGGGCACGAAGGTCACACTACAGAACGTGAAGAGCGGGGAGGTCGTCCAGTACCTGCTCGTGGGCTCGGCGGAGGCCGACCCCACCGACCACCGGCTCTCGAACGAGTCTCCAGTAGGGCGCGCCATCCTAGGCCGAAAACCGGGCGAGAAGGTCACCGTCAAGGTGCCGCAGGGCTCGTTGCGGCTCAAGGTCCTTGCCATAGACCGCGCCTGAGAGGTACTCGATGTCCACATATGCTCCCGCAGACGACGCCGCTGAGGTCGGCGGCGGCAACGCTGCGCCGTCCTCACCGAGTCCGCGGAACGCCGCCGATATCGCTGCGCACGAGACGCGTGTGATCATCGACCGGCGGCGCAAGCTCGATGCATGGCGAGCCTCAGGCGAGCGCGTCTTTCCCACCTTCTACGAAGGCCGGGAGGAGATAGCGAGGCTGCTTGCCGACGGCGAGTCGTTGGCAGCCGGCGAGGAAGCGGGTGGCCGTCGCGCCGTGGCCGGGCGCCTCATGGTCAAGCGTGAGCACGGCAAGATCGCCTTCTTCGTGGTCAAGGATGGCACCGGGCGTCTGCAACTGTTTCTCAGCAAGGCGGACCTGGGTGCCGACCGGTACGCGCGGCTGCTCGAGTTCGATGTGGGAGACATCCTCGGGGCAGCCGGGACCCTCATGCGCACGCGGCGGGGCGAACTCTCACTGAAGCTGCAGGACTTCGCGCTCCTCACCAAGGCGCTGCGGCCTCTGCCGGAGAAATTCCACGGTCTAACGGACGTGGAGACACGCTACCGCCGTCGCTACCTTGACCTCATCGTCAACGACGAGGTCAAGGAGACGTTCGTCAAGCGTGCGCAGATCATCAGTGCCGTACGCCGCTTCCTCGACGAGCGCGGCTTCATCGAGGTCGAGACGCCGATCCTCCAACCCCTCTACGGGGGCGCTTTGGCTAGGCCTTTCGTGACCCACCACAACGAGCTCGAGCGCGATCTGTACCTGCGCATCGCTGTCGAGTTGTACCTGAAGCGCTGCATCGTCGGCGGCATCGACAAGGTCTACGAGATAGGCAAGGACTTCCGTAACGAGGGGATCAGCTTCAAGCACAACCCCGAGTTCACCATGCTCGAGACGTACGAGGCCTACGTCGACTACAACCACGTCATGGACATGGTCGAGCAGTTGGTGGGCGCGGCGGCCAAGGCTGTGGGCGAGCTCAAGGTGCACTTCCGCGGCCACGAGATAGACCTCACTCCGCCGTGGCCGCGACTCACCATGCGCCAGAGCATCCTTGATGAGAGCGGCATCGACATCCTAGCTGCGCAGTCGGTCGCTGACCTGCAGGCGGCGATGAAAGACAACCACCTCGACGACGTCGAGCTAGCCCCTACGTGGGGCGCACAGGTGGACGAGCTCTTCAGCGCCGTGGTCGAGCCCAAGCTCATCCAGCCGGTGTTCATCACGGAGCATCCGGTCGAGGTCAGCCCGTTCGCCAAGAAGACGCCGCACGACGAGCGTGTCACCGAGCGTTTTGAGGGTTTTGTGGCCGGCATGGAGACCAGTAATGCCTTCAGTGAGCTGAACGACGCCGACGACCAGCGAGCTCGGTTCGAGCAGCAGCTCGCCGACTTCCAGGCGGGCGACGAGTCGGCGCACCAGATGGACGAGGACTTCCTCGAGGCGCTGGCCTACGGCATGCCTCCCACAGGAGGCTTCGGCATGGGCATTGACCGGCTGGTGATGCTGCTCAGCAACCGCGCCTCCATCCGCGAGGTCATCCTCTTCCCGCACCTGCGCAGCCGGGACTGAGACGGCAGAATAGCCTTTGCAAGCAGGAAAAAGAGAGTAAGCCTTTGCTCACCGAGAAACAGGGCTTACTCTCTTC
>CAYMTC010000027.1:0-2083 GCA_964393265.1 uncultured Thermoleophilia bacterium | reverse complement strand
GAGTCGGCGCACCAGATGGACGAGGACTTCATCGAGGCCATGGAGCACGGCATGCCGCCTACCGGCGGCATGGGTATGGGCCTCGACCGCATCGTCATGCTACTCACCGACTCACCCTCTATCCGGGACGTCATCCTGTTCCCGCAGCTGCGCACCTGATGCGCCTGGCAGGGGAGTGGCCGGTGAGACCGCCGTGCCGCTCTCAAGCGGTGCGGGGCGTGCGATGCGCCTTGCCCACGGCTGATCCTCGTCGCTGGGCGTCGTGCGGTGTCGGGTCGCGCCGCTACGGAAAACGGGTACCATAGAAGCACGTGGGCATCGACTGGCCGCTGGCATCTCTCTAGCCGTGGCCGGCGGGCCGCAAGGTAAGGAGCACGCAGCATGTTCGAACGGTTCACAGAGCGTGCACGCCAGGTGGTCGTCCTCGCCCAGGAAGAGGCACGGTCGCTCAAGCACAACTACATCGGCACTGAGCACCTTCTGCTGGGCTTGCTTCGCGAGGATGAAGGCGTGGCAGCACGTGTCTTCGAGAAGCTCGACATCTCTGTCGAGGAGGTCCGCGCCGCCGTCGTCCGCATCGTCGGCAGCGGCGAGGAGGCACCTCAGGGGCAGATCCCCTTCACGCCCCGCGCCAAGAAGGTGCTCGAGTTGGCGCTGCGCGAGGCACTCTCTCTAGGCCACAACTACATCGGCACGGAGCACATCCTGCTGGGCCTTATCCGCGAGGAAGAAGGCGTCGCCACACGCATCTTGGTAGACCTGGATGCAGATCCGGAGAAGGTGCGTAGCGAGGTCATGCACCTGCTCAGCGGCCCGGCGGCTCGGCGAGGCCCTGCCGGCGCCGAGGGCGGCGGCAAGAAGAGTACCAAGATGCTCGACCAGTACGGCCGCGACCTCACCAAACTCGCAGAAGAGGACAAGCTCGACCCGTGCATCGGCCGGCAGGTCGAGATAGAGCGCGTCATGCAGATCCTCAGCCGCCGCACCAAGAACAACCCGGTGCTCATCGGTGAGCCTGGCGTGGGTAAGACCGCTGTCGTGGAGGGCTTCGCACAGCGCATCGCTCGCAACGAGGTCCCGGAGTTGCTGAAGGGCAAGAAGGTCTGGACGCTTGACCTCGCGGCCCTGGTCGCAGGCTCCAAGTATCGCGGCGAGTTCGAGGAGCGGCTCAAGAAGGTCATGAAGGAGATCCGCGAGGCGGGCGACATCGTGATATTCATCGACGAGCTGCACAACCTCATCGGTGCTGGTGCCGCGGAAGGAGCCATAGACGCGGCCAGCATCCTGAAGCCGGCGCTGGCCCGCGGCGAGCTGCAGACTATCGGAGCCACCACGCTCGACGAGTACCGCAAGCATATCGAGCGTGATGCCGCTCTCGAGCGGCGCTTCCAGCAGATCAAGGTCAAGGAGCCCACGGTCGAGGAGACCGTGGCCATCCTGGAGGGACTGCGCGACCGCTACGAGGCGCACCATCGCATCCGTATCACAGACGACGCTCTTGCCGCCGCTGCAGAGCTCGCCGACCGCTACATCAGCGACCGCTTCCTGCCCGACAAGGCCATCGACCTCATCGATGAGGCGGCTAGTCGCAAGCGCATCCAGACCATGACGGCGCCTCCAAGCTACAAGGAGCTCGAGGACGAGATCGCCGCCGTGCGCAAGGAGAAGGAGGCGGCCATCGAGGCGCAGGAGTTCGAGAAGGCCGCCAACCTGCGGGACAAGGAGCGTAAGCTCGGTCATAAGAAGGCAGAGCTAGAAGAGCAGTGGAAGGCTAACGACGAGGGCATGCAGGCCAGCATCGGCGAGGACGAGATCGCCGAGATCGTCAGCATGTGGACGGGTATCCCCGTCTTCAAGCTCACTGAGGCGGAGAGCAAGAAGCTCCTGCGTATGGAGGAGGAGCTGCACAAGCGCCTCATCGGCCAGGAGCCCGCAGTGAAGGCGGTGAGCAAGGCGATCCGCCGTTCGCGCGCGGGCCTCAAGGATCCCAAGCGGCCCACGGGCTCCTTCATCTTCCTGGGGCCGACGGGCGTGGGCAAGACCGAACTGGCGCGCACGCTGGCAGAGTTCCTGTTTGGCTATG
>CAYMTC010000026.1:0-12601 GCA_964393265.1 uncultured Thermoleophilia bacterium | reverse complement strand
TCACCGGCCGCTCGCCAGCGACGCCAGGCCGCCTGCAGGTCGGAAGTCCGTCGCGGCAGGTAGCCGACGAAGCAGAAGCTGCCGTCGCCCCCGAGCCCGGACGCCACCAGCGCCGTAGGCGGTGCCGAGGGACCTGGTAGCACCGTCATCGGCAGACCTCGCTTGAGAGTGGCTGCAACGAGACGAGCACCTGGGTCCGAGACGCCCGGCAGCCCGGCATCGGTGACAAGAGCCACCTGTTCTCCAGCCTCCAGTCGAGCCAGCACCTGCTGTGTCCTGGCAGCCTCGTTGTGCGCGTACAGACTCACGATCGGCACACGGATGGCGAAGTGCGTGAGCAGCTTGCGCGTGCGCCGCGTGTCCTCGGCGGCGACCAGGTCCACGCTGCGTAGCGTGTCCAGCACGCGCAGCGTGATGTCGCCCAGATTGCCTATCGGCGTAGCACAGACGTAGAGCATGGGAGCCAGTGACACCTCCCCTGGGCGTCCTAGCCCCGCAGATCGAGCTCGATGTACACGATGTCCACGGACATGCCGCCGTACCTGGCTTGGTCTACGGCTCTGCCTACTTCACGGAAGCCAAGAGCAGCGTGGAAGGCCAACGACGCCTCGTTGTCGGCGCGGACATCGGTGAAGACCTTGGTGAAGCCGTTGGCCACGGCTCGTGGAAGCGACCGCTCTGTGAGCTGCCGTCCTATGCCCAGGCCTCGCTGCGACGCCTTGACCCACGTGCCCATGGTGGCCACGTGACGGAAGGCGCAGCTCGATGACAAGAACGGCTCCAGAGCCTGGAAGCCGACGACCCCCTCGCCGTCGCGCTCGGCGACGAGGAAGACACCCTCTGCCGGGAACCCCTCGATGAAGGCACGCTCCTCCGCCGGGCCGAACGTGCGATCAAGTACGCTGTGTCGGCCTTCTCGGATGATGTCGTTGAGTATCGTGCTGAGCGTCCGCGCATCGTCGGGCCGCACCGGACGGATCTGGAGGCCGATCTGGCTGCGCCGTTGGTCAGCCGAGGCGCCGCCCGGCCGGCGACCCAGGACCATGATCTCCATCTCGTCGGGGTCCAGCTGGCGTCGACCCCAGTCGCCGGCCGTGCCGCCCCAGAGATGCTCCACTTGCAGACCGGCCTGGCGACCCAGCAGGACCAATTCTGGCGGTGTGAAGCCATGCTCGCGGACAGACACGCTCTGCTCGACGTCCACGTCGTCCCACGGTGCGTCGCTACGCTCGCAGAGCGTCAGCGGGTCGAAGCTGCCGGCCGCTATGGCCGCGGCATCATGCTGGCGGATCATGCGCAACCCGTTGAGAACCGTGAGCAGGAACGGTGCTCCGGGAAGCAACGCGCTGCGGATGGTCAGGAGGATGCGAGCGTCGTGGGTCGTAGGGTCGTCGCCCGAGGCGAGCAGCCCCAGGGACCCTTCACAGAGGCACAGCGCCAGATCGAAAGGCTGCGCCGGTCGGTAGGAAGTAGCGTCTGCCTTGACGAGGTCGACGTGCACTGCGGCCCGTTGCGCCGCCGCACGCGCCTCGGCCAGCATACCGGCCGACAGATCCACGCCGGTCACCGCATACCCACGCCGTGCGAGCTCCACGCTGTGCCGACCCGTACCGCAGCCGAGGTCCAAGATACGCGCCCCGGGCGCTGGAGACACCACCTGTTCTATGAAGTCGACCTCGGCTACCGTCGCGGTCACGAACGGCTCGCCCATATACCGCGACGCATACCCGTCGAAGAACTGCTCCCACTCTTTCATGGTGAGAGCGTACCGCACCAGCCCCGTGCGCTGCCACGCAGCAGAGACGACTAAGGGGCAGGCTCCTAAGCAGCCTGCCCCTTAGTCGTCGCGCCACTCAGGGCGCTACAGTGCGTGTCGGTCAGTTGGCGGGCACGATAGCGTCGTTGGGGCATGCCTCCACGCACGAGCCGCAGTCGTCACACTTCTCCGGATCGATCTGGTAGATGTCCTCGCCCTCGGAGATCGCGTCGTTAGGACACTCGTCCACGCACGCGCCGCAGGCGAGACAATCCTCGGTGATCTTGTAGGCCATGGAGTCTCCTGTCGTCACTGAAGGCCACGCGCGACCGCAGGCACGGCCACGCGGGATTGCACCTCCAAGTACGCCACAGTGACCCCTGAGGTGTCAAGAAGGCTATCGCCCGGAGAAGACTCTAGAGCCGCGGAGCTATCCCCGGCCGCGCTCCCGTGCGGCCAGCAGCCACCCGCACCCTTCACACAGCGGGCATGGCGCCCGGTCGGCAGGCCAGCGAGAGTCTCAGCCCGCTGCTCGCAGCCGATCGAATGCCAGAGCGGCTGCGCCGATGAGCCCAGCGTCGGCTCCTAGCCCGGCCGTCACTAGACGCACTTGGTCGCGCTGTGGCCTGAGGCCACGTTCACGTACGATGCGCCGCGCCGGCTCGAGCAGCAGGTCTCCGGCCGCCGCGACGCTGCCTCCTATGATGACCAGCTCGGGGTTCAACGCGTTCACCAGACCCGTGACCCCCGCCCCGAGTGCCTCGCCGAGGCGCTCGAACGCTGCCAACGCCACCGTGTCGCCCTGCTTAGCAAGCAGCGTGACGAGCGCCCCGTCCACCGGCTCCCCTACCGCCGCGGCACGACCGAACGCGGACGACGGTCTCTCGTCGGCAAGCCGTCGTGCCGTAGCATCCAGGACCGTCCCCGACACGAGTGTCTCGAGACAACCTACGCCAGGGCAGGTGCCGCTGCAGCTACGTCCGTCCAGGTCCACCACGAGGTGGCCGAACTCGCCGGCCGCGCCAGTGGCGCCGCGATACGGTTCGCCCCCCAGGATCATGCCGCCACCGATGCCCGTGCCTATCGTGAGGAGAACGAGGTGATCCACGCCACGGCCGGCGCCGTGACGGTGCTCGGCGATGGTCGCAGCCGTGGCGTCATTGTCCACTGCGACTGGCACGTGGAAGCGCTCTTCCAGTGCGTCACGCAACGCGAAGTCGTGCAGCGGCAGGTGCGTCGACTGCACCACCCGGCCAAGCGCATGGTCGACCATGGACGCCGTGGCCACGCCGATCGCGGCGACGGGCCCCGTCTCGTCGATCAGGGCAGCGATGCGGTCGCACAGCGCCGCATAGCAGGCATCCTGACTGCTCGTCTCCGTAGGGGTCTGCCAGCGAGCCTCAAGTCGCATGGCGGCGTCGACTCGGGCGAGGGCCATCTTGCTCCCACCCAGATCGACCGCTGCTACTGACACCGCTGCTGTCATGGGCTGAACCCTACCACGGTGTACAATCCGGCGATGCTGCACTCCAAGAAGGGCGACCGCCGCTACAAGACGTACCGCTCCAACCCCGCCGCCGCCCGCCGACGTGCGCGCGATGCGCGCCTCATGGCGGGGGACGACTTCGTAGACCGTGGCGAGCAGATCGCGGACGACGCGCCGGTCCGCACCCGCAGCCGTCGCGCGACGACTCCGCGCAGCAACCCCGTCGGCGCGCGCCGTGCGACCGTCCGCCGCGTCTGCCTAGTGCTCGGCCTCCTCCTGCTCGCGCTCGTCGTCGGCTTCGGTGTCTGGGGCTACCTCGGCTACCGCAAACTCGACGATGCGGTCGCCAAGGCCAACTCCCGTATCGACGCAGACACAGAGGCAGCCCTCACTCCCGACAACGGCAGCATCTTCACGACCCCCACCACGATCCTCATCCTGGGTGTCGACAAGCGCGGCACAGACCCGGGCCGATCAGACTCCATCATCCTCTGGCGATCGCACCCTGCCACCAAGACGTTCTCACAGCTGTCCATCGCCCGTGACATGTGGGTGGACATTCCCGGGCACGGCATGGGCAAGATCAACACTGCCTACTTCTGGGGCGGCTTGCCCCTGGCTGTCAAGACAGTCGAGGGCTTCACAGGCATCCCCATCAACCACGTCGTCCTCATGAAGCTCAACAGCTTCCCCAGGCTCATCGACGCAGTGGGCGGCGTCGACGTCAATGTCCCCAAGACCATCAGCTCCTGGTACTCGGGCGGCACCACGGTCACGTTCAAGAAGGGGCTCAACCACATGGACGGCAAGCGCGCCATGATCTACTCGCGCATCCGCAAGGTCGACGACGACTTCCACCGTCAGGCGCGCCAACAGCAGGTCATGCAAGCACTCCAGAAGAAGCTCATGTCCGCCAGCAGCTTCTGGCACTTCTCCAGCGTCGGCAGCGAGGCGATCCGTGCGCTCTCCACGGACCTCACGACCTGGGAGCTCAGCCAGCTGGCGTGGCGCAAGTGGCGTGCCAAGGGCACCTGGCGCGGCATCATGAAGGGGACTGCCGGTTGGCAGAGTGGGCAGAGCGTCGTCATCAGCGACAAGCAGGCCAATCTGCGCCTCATCGACAGGTTCCTGGGCGACTAGACAGTCCGCAGGCTGGGGCGTCGTCGTGACGAAGCCCCCGTCCTCTCAGTACTCGACGTGCATCAACGCCAGACCGCGTGCCGGAGCCGTCTGGCCCATGCGTCGGCGCTCGCCAGCGCTCAACGCCTCCACTACCTCAGCGAGGGACAGACGGCCTTGAGCGACATCGACGCTGGTACCGACGATGACGCGCACCATGTTATGCAGAAACCCATCGGCCGTGATCCAGAACTGCAGCTCCTCCTGACCTGACCCACTCTCTGGGCCCTCGTGGCCGGCTCGCCCCCCTGGGCCCTCGTGGCCAGCTCGTCCCCCTGGCTCTTCGTCACGGGCTCGCCGGCGTGGCTCGACGTACACATCGCTCGCGGCTCGCGGTACCCACACAGCCGAGCGCACCTCGCGACGGCACGTGTGGTAGAGGTCCACGGAAGGCGTGCACGCCGCGAAGTCGCGGCGCCCGACGAAGAGCTCAGCGCATGCGCTGAGCGCCGTCGCGTCGAGAGCCCCGCGGACACGCCACACGTACTGCCGTTCACACGCCGGCCTACCAGGAGCCACCCAGAGCCGATAGCAGTACGTGCGAGAACGCGCCGCGCGAGCCTGGAAGCCCTCAGGTGCAGGGCTCACGGCGCGCACGGCCACGTCCTCCGGCAGAAGTGCATCGAGCGACCGCAGCAGACGCCGGCCATCGATCTCCCCACGGGTAGAGAATGAAGCGACCTGGCCCCACGCGTGCACGCCGGCGTCTGTGCGACCGGCGACAGCCACGCGGACCCGCTCCCGGAGCACCACTGCGAGCGCCTCTTCCAGCACGCCCTGCACCGTCCGCAGGCCGGGCTGACAGGCCCAGCCGTGGAAGGCGGTACCCTCGTACGCCAGGTCAAGTCGCCAGCTTCTGACACGCGGCTCCCCGCGCACGGGGTCCACGGGCTCGCGGGAGTGATCGGCAGCGGTCGCCATGCTCAGATGATAGACGCCGCGACCACGGCCACCACCACTGTGACCATGAGCACCACGTCGCCACGGCCCGCGTGCAGAGGATGGAGCCGACTCCGCTGCCGTCCCGGCTCATAGCACCGCGCCTCCATCGCCAGCGCCAGCTCGTCGGCACGCCGGAAGCTGACCACGAAGAGAGGAATGAGGACCGGCATGAGCGCCCGCGCGCGCTTCACCGGCCCGCCATGACGGAAGTCCGCCCCGCGGGCGCGCTGCGCGCGCATGATGGTCTCCAGCTCACTGAGCAGCGTAGGTATGAAGCGCAGCGCTATGGTGACCATGAGGGCCAACTCCTCGGTCGGCACGCGGAGGCGCCGCAGTGGCCGCAACAGCCATGCCAACCCATCCGTCAGTGGTATGGGGGACGTGGTGAACGTCAGGAGTAGTCCCACGACCACCAGTATGGTGAGCCGCAGGCTCAGGAACCCAGCCAGCTCCATACCGTCACGGGTCACCCTGAAGGGACCCAGTCGGGCCAGGGCCTCGCCTCTCGCGAAGAGCAGCTGAGCGAGAAAGGTCAGCGCGACCAGCCAGACCACGGGCTTGAGGCCGCGCCAGAGCCAGCTAGGCGGCACCCTGCTGATCGCGAAACCGACGAGAGCGAGAGCCGCGTAGACCGCCATCGCAGCGAACGACTCGCGGGTGAACAGCGCGACCGCGATGACTAGCGTGCAGACCAGCTTGGCGCGCGGATCGAGTCCATGGAGCCACGAGGTCCCCGGGTAATACTGTGCGATGGTCAGACCTCTGCTCATGCCAGCTCACGAGCGGCTTGCTGTGCCGTACGAGGTGCCGAACTGGTGGCCCTACCCATCAGCTGCCAGAGCTCCACAAGCGTGGGCAGCGGCAGGCCAGCGGAGAGCAGCGATTCTTCGCCACCGCGGCCCATCTGCCAAGGGCCAGCCGCCACCAGCCGGCCCTCGTCCAGGATCAAACGCTCGTCGCACAGGCGCCAAGCCAGGTCCATGTCGTGTGTGGCGAGGAGCAGCGTCATCCCCGCACCGGCTAGTCTCTCCAGCACGCACGCCAAGTCCCGGCGGCCGCCGGGATCAAGGCTCACGAACGGCTCGTCGAGCAGCAAGGCGGCCGGCCGCATGGCCAGCACGCCGGCCAGCGCCAGACGGCGCTGCTCACCGCCGGAGAGTGAGTACGGGTGCCGCTCACCGTAGTCATGAGCCGGCAGGTCGACGGCGGTCATCGCGGCCTGCACGGCTTCGTCGACCTGCGCGGCCGAGAGACCCAGCTGACGCGGCCCAAAGGCCACATCCTCAGCGGCGGTGGCGGCGAACAGCTGGGTCTCAGCGCGTTGGAACACGATGCCTACGCGCCGCTGCGCCGCTGCCTGCTCCGCGGACCCGTCCTTGTGCCCGTCGACCTCGATACAGCCCGAGTCAGCCTCGAGGAGGCCGCGGAGCACGAGCAGCACGGTGGACTTGCCAGACCCGGACCGGCCCAGGAGTGCGGTAGTGGAGCCTGGCGCCAAGGAGAAGCTCACGTCGCGCAGAGCGGCGATGGCATGGGCGCCGCTGCGGTAGGCAAGGTCCACGTTGGCGCAGCCCAGGCCTATGCCGCTCACAGCCGCGCTCTCCGCCACGTCCGGTGCGGACGGCACATCGGCAACACGTCCGGGCGTCCCCGCCACGCCGTCGATGTGCGGCTCCGCAACGACAGGCGACGCGTCCTGCGTCGCAGCCGCCGCTACCCGCTCAGCAAGAAGCACGCGCGCAAGGGCCTGAGCGGTGAGCGGCAGGGTGGCGACAGGCCGGCCGAGGTGACGGAGCTCCAGAGCCACCTCGGCTGCCGGCGGGACGCCTAGGGAGAGCCGCTGGAGAAGAGCGCTGTCCGCGAACAACTCCGCGGGCCGGCCCTCGAACACCACCCTGCCGGCCTCCATGGCGACGACCCTGTCGGCACGCGGCACGTCCTCCATCTCCTGTGTGACCGTGACGACCGTCATGTCACTGTCGAGATCAGCGACGGCCGCGTGTACCTCACTGCTGCCCTCAGCGTCCAGCATGGCGGTGGGCTCGTCCAGGACCAGGAGGCGCCGCGGCACCGCCTGCACCGAGGCAAGCGCCGTCCTCTGGCGCTGGCCGCCCGACAGTCGATGAGGTTCGCGCACGCGCAACTCCTCCAGAGAGAAGCGCCGCAGCATCTCATCGACCCGAGCTGCTATCCGCACCGCCGGTAGACCCAGGTTCTCAAGGCCAAAGGCCACATCCTCTTCTACCGTCGTGCCGACGATCTGGTTGTCGGGGTCCTGAAAGAGGATCCCGGCGTCGCGACGCGCAGCGCGGCGGCCGACGGCATCCAGGAGGTCGTGACCACAAACGGTGGTGCGGATGCCCTCGGTGGGCTGCTCCAATCCGGCCAGCACACGTGCCAACGTCGACTTGCCTGACCCATTGGGACCCACCACAGCGAGACGCTCGCCCGGCGCGACCGCCAAGTCGATGCCACACAACGCCTCGCGTCCACCACCGTAGGTGAACCGCAGCCCCTTGATCTCGATAGCGACGGTCACGCTGCTCCGCGTCACAAACACGAGTAAGGGCGGGCCCTGCTACGCAGGCCCGCCCTCACCTCGACTCCACGGCGACGTGCCCCCCCAGGAGAGGCACGCTCAAGGCGCCGTCAGACCAGTTCGATGAACACGCTCTCTGCGCCGTCGCCCGCTCGTGGGCCCAGCTTGATGATGCGTGTGTAACCACCAAGGCGCTCAGCATACCGTGGAGCGACGTCGTTGAAGAGCTTGTAGGTGATCTGCTTGTTGTGGAGCAAGGCGATGGCCTGGCGTCGTGCCGCTAGGTCGCCGCGCTTACCCAGCGTGATCACCCGCTCCACGAGCGAACGGACTTCCTTGGCCCGCGCCTCGCTGGTGCGGATCTTCTCGTGCTCAAGGAGAGCGCACGCCAGATTGGCCAGCATAGCCCGACGGTGATCGGGCGCCATGTTGAACTTGCGTCCCTGCTTCTGGTGGCGCATGTCAGTCCTCGCTCCTCAGGGAGAAGCCGCGGCTCTCCAGCTTCTCCTTGACTTCTTCGATGCTCTTGCGGCCGAAGTTGGGGATGTTGAGCAACTCGGCCTCGGTCTTGGACGTGAGGTCGCCGATGGTCTGGATGCCCTCGCGCTTGAGGCAGTTGTAGGAGCGGACACCCAGATCGAGCTCCTCGATGAGCACGTCGTCCATGCCGCTGCCGGCATCCTCGCCGATGCCCTCGAACAGCGCCGCACCGGCATCGTCAGGGCGAGCCCGAGCGGGGTCCGTGAAGATGGTGAGTCTGTCCACCAACAGATCGGCAGCCTGTCGGAGAGCTTCCTCCGGCATGAGCGCGCCGTTCGTGGTGATGTCGAGCACCAGCTTGTCGTAGTCGGTGCGCTGGCCGACGCGGGCGCTGTCCACTGTGTAAGCGACCTTGCGGATAGGCCCGAAGATGGAGTCGATGGGGATGACACCGATGGTGGTCTCGGGCGTCTTGTTGCCCTCCGCCGCCACGTAGCCCGTGCCACGTCGGATAGTCAGCGTCATCTCCAGCTCTCCGCCGTCCGCGAGCGTCGCGATGTGGTGGTCTGGGTTGAGGATCTCGAGCTCGGCGGGGACGTCGATGTCTGCCGCCACGACCTTACCCGGCTTGTTCTTGACGAGCCGCACAAGCACCTCGTCGATGTCGCCGTGCAGCCGGCACACGAGGCCCTTGAGGTTGAGGATGATGTCGGTGACATCCTCCTTGACCCCGGGGAGAGTGGCGAACTCGTGGGCTGCGCCTTCGATCTTCACCGAGCTGACCGCGGCGCCTTCCAGCGAGCTGAGCAGGACACGCCGCAGAGCGTTGCCGAACGTGTGACCGAAACCGCGATCGAGCGGCTCGACCTCGAAACGCGTGCGATTGTTGCCCAGTTGCTCGCGCGTGATGTTGGGCATCTGGAACTGAAGCAACGTGCCTCCTGTGCAGATCTAGGACGGTACCTGCCGCTCGCCGCAGCTTACTTGGAGTACAGCTCGACGATCAGCTGCTCCTGGACGGGTGCATCGATATCGTCGCGCTCGGGCAGACGTAGGATCTTGCCCGTCAGGTTGTCATGGTCGGCCAGGAGCCACGGAGCGACCGACGAGGTAAGGTCGGTCGCCGCTCGCACGATCTCTGCCGCCTTACTGTTGGCTTTGATCGCGATGACGTCGCCCGTGCGGACCTGGTACGACGGTATGTCGACCTTGCGTCCGTTGACCGTGAAGTGCGCGTGGCGGACGAGCTGACGCGCCTGTCGCCGCGAGGCCCCGAATCCCAACCGGTACACGACGTTGTCAAGCCGTAGCTCGAGCATACGCAGAAGGTTCTCGCCCGTGACCCCGGCCTGCCGGCTGGCGACCTCGTAGTAGTGGTGGAACTGGCCCTCCAGTAGCTGGTAGTAGCGACGGGCCTTCTGCTTCTCGCGCAGCTGGAGTAGGTACTCAGACTGCTTGATGCGGCCGCGCCCGTGCTCGCCGGGCGGGTAGGACCGGCGTTCTACGGCACACTTGTCGGTAAGACAGCGCTCGCCCTTCAAGAACAGCTTCGTGTTCTCACGACGGCACTGCTTGCACTGCGCTGAGGTGTCTCTCGCCACTGTGGACCTTCCTAGACGCGACGACGCTTCCGCGGCCGACACCCGTTGTGCGGGATCGGCGTGACGTCGCGGACGCTCATGATCTCGAGACCTGCGGCCTGCAACGACCGCACAGCCGTCTCACGGCCCGAGCCCGGACCGCGGACGAAGACCTCGACCTTCTGCAGACCGTGTTCCATGCCCTTCCTGGCGCACGACTCGGCGGTGACCTGAGCGGCGAACGGCGTGCTCTTCCGCGAGCCCTTGAACCCGGCTGATCCGGCGCTCTCCCACGCGATGACGTTGCCATCTTTGTCGGTGAGGGTGACGATCGTATTGTTGAACGATGTCTTGATATGCGCTTGGCCGATGGCGATGTTCTTGCGCACACGGCGACGCTGACGTCCCTTGGCTCTCTGCGGTCTTGCCACTCCCTGGTCTCCTCTACCTGATCAGCTCGCGGTCACTTCTTCTTGCGCTGACGGCCCACTGTCTTCTTGGGGCCCTTACGCGTACGTGCGTTGGTCTTGGTCCGCTGACCGTTCACGGGCATGCCCCGCCGGTGACGGATGCCTCGGTAGCAGCCGATGTCCATGAGGCGCTTGACACTCTGTGCCCGCTCCCGCCTAAGGTCACCCTCTACGGTCGCCTCACGGTCGATAGCCTCGCGGAGTCTCACGACCTCCTCTTCGGTGAGGTCGCGGACCTTTGTATCGGGGTCTATCTCCAGGAGGCCGAGGATATGGTTCGAGGTGGAGCGGCCAATGCCGTAGATGTACGTGAGGCCTATCTCGACCCGCTTCTGTGGTGGGATGTTGACGCCAGCGATACGTGCCATGGATCAGCCCTGCCGCTGCCGATGGCGCGGGTTGCTGCAGATCACCTGCACGACACCGTGCCGGCGGATCACCTTGCACTTCTCACACATGGGCTTGACCGATGCTCTGACTTTCATGCCTTCCTCACTCCGCACCCTGCGGCCACAGCCTGGCGGCCGACCGAGGATCTCTGACGACCGCGTCCCTCACAACTCTGCGAGGTGCTGTTGCGTAGCCCAGACAGCACCTCGCTGTTACCCTGTGTCAAGCGTCCCGGGTGGCGCGACTGGGTCGCTCGCCTGCCCGTTCTGCTACTTGAAACGGTACGTTATCCTGCCTCGCTGCAGATCGTAGGGCGACAGCTCGACCTTGACTCTGTCGCCGGGCAGGATGCGGATGTAGTGCATGCGCATCTTGCCCGAGATGTGCGCCAGCACTTCGTGCTGGTTGTCGAGCTGCACGCGGAACATGGTGTTCGGCAACGCCTCTACCACCACGCCCTCGACCTCGATCGCTTCTTCCTTCTGAGCCATACTCCCCTATTGCTTGAAAGGCGGCCAGCTATGATACCACAAGTGGTCGCGCAGGCCGCAATCGGCTGCTGGAGCCCCACTTGGCCGTGGCTGCCCTCTACTCACCCGGCCTCACTAGCCCTGCGCGTGAGCACCTGAGGGCCGTCGTCCGTGATAGCCACCGTGTGCTCGAAGTGCGCCGAGAGCGAGCCATCGGTGGTGTGGATACCCCACCCGTCGGGTGCCACGTAGACCTCGTGGCCACCGATGTTCACCATGGGCTCTATGGCAAAGACCATACCGGCCTCGAGCCGCGGGCCGCGGCCCTCTTTGCCGTAGTTGGGTATCTGCGGATCTTCATGCAGCTCGCGGCCCACCCCATGACCTACGAGTGACCTCACGACCGAGAAGCCGGCGGCCTCGGCTACCTCCTGCACGGCGTGGGAGATGTCACCCAGACGGCGGCCCGGCCAGCACTGCTCCATGCCCGCCTCCAGCGAGAAGCGGGTGACGTCCATGAGTCGCTGCGCCTCGGGGCTCACCCTACCGATGGGGACCGTGAGAGCGGAGTCCGCGATGAAGCCCTCCAAGGTCACTCCGGCATCGATGCTGAGCAAGTCGCCGGGACGCAGACGGTACTTGTCGGGAATGCCGTGCACCACCATGTCGTTGGGAGAGGCACAGATGCTCTTGGGAAAGCCGTGGTACCCCTTGAAGGTCGGCGTACCCCCGCGCTTTGCGATGAAGCTCTCGGCTAGATCGTCCAACTCACCCGTCCGCACGCCGGCCCGGGCTGCCTCGGCGAGGGTGTCAAGGCACTCGGCCAAGATGGCACCTGCAGCCGCGATGGCCTCGATCTCGGCGGCTGACTTACGGATGATCACGTGCGATCGCCACCCACCAGCACCGCGCGCACGTCCTGCCACACCTCATCGGGCATGCGACCGCCACCGTACGCGGTGGACACGAGGCCTTGCTCGCGGTAGTAGTCGATCAGGGGCTCGGTCTGGCGTGCGTACACCACGAGGCGATTGCGGACCGTCTCCTCGTTGTCATCGGCCCGCTGGTACAGCTCGCCGCCGCAAGCGTCGCAGACTCCGGGCTTGCTTGGCGGGTCGAACACGAGGTGGTAGCCCTTGCCGCAGTCCCGGCACATGCGACGCCCCGAGAGACGTTCCACCAGCTCCTGCTCCGGCACCTCCAGGACGACCACGTGTGTGAGCCGTCTGCCGGCGTCGGACAACATGCCGTCCAGCGCCTCTGCCTGCGCCAGGGTGCGGGGAAAGCCGTCGAGCAAGAATCCCGCGGC
>CAYMTC010000025.1:0-12684 GCA_964393265.1 uncultured Thermoleophilia bacterium | reverse complement strand
GGCCGCTGCACGCAGATCAAGGGGCAGCATGCCCCCGATCTACGGCTTGGACACCTGCCCCACGGCAGCGACCGCGGGCCGGGACGCACGCGTGTCGGCGGTGCCCCACCCTAGCGGCCGATGGAGCCGCACAAGGTCGGCCCATGCCTCGCGCTCGACGACGACCTGCGCCTCCCCGTCCTCGACGAAGACGACCGCTGCGCGCGGCTGCCCGTTGTAGTTGCTGGCCATAGAGAAGCCGTACGCACCTGTGCCAGGTATGACCAGGACATCGCCTGGCCGCGGGTCGGCGATGTCGACTCGCTCCACCAGCACGTCGCCGGACTCGCAGTGCTTTCCTACCACGGTGGCCGTCACGGTGGGTCGAGAGTCGAGGCGGTCGGCGATGACCGCCTCATAGCGTGACCCGTAGAGCATCGGCCGTATGTTGTCTGACATGCCGCCGTCCACGGCCACGTATAGCGGCGCGCCCGCAGGTCGCTTCAGGGGACCCACGCGGTACGCGGTGAGCCCCGCGCGGGCCGCTATGGACCGTCCCGGTTCCAGGAGGAGTCGCGGGACCGGCACGCAGTACCGCCGCGCCTCGCGCTTGAGCGCCTGCGCCACGGCCGCGGCGAAAGCAGGGATTTCGAGCGCAGTCTGCCCGCGCTCGTAGGGCACTCCCAACCCACCACCGATGTCGACGATAGCGCACTCGAGACCGAGGTCCCTGCGCCACACAGCTACCTGCTCCATGACCGCCGAGACGGCGCGCACGTACGGGTCCGTCTCGAGGATCTGAGACCCGATGTGAGCGTGGACGCCCTCGAGGACCAGGTGGTCCGTACGCAGGGCCGTGCGCACCGCCGCTGTGGCCGACCCGTCGCTCAGGGCGACGCCGAACTTCGACTGGTCGTGTCCCGTCTGCATGTAGCGGTGTGTCGACGGACGTACACCTGGAGCCAGCCTGATGAGGATCCGTTGGCGCACGCCAAGCGTACGTGCGATGCTCGACAGCGACTCGAGCTCATGCTGAGAGTCGACGACGATGTGGCCCACGCCGAGCTTGAGAGCGAGCGCCAGCTCGGCGGGCGTCTTGTTGTTGCCGTGCATGACGACTCGATCGAGAGGGAACCCGGCCGCATGGGCCATCCAGAGCTCTCCCCCCGAGGACACGTCGAGGCCTACGCCCTCCTGGGCAATGAGCTCACACCACGCGCGACACAGGAACGCTTTGCCTGCGTAGACCACCCCGAACTGCTCGAGGTGCTCGGACAGCGCGTCGGTGTACGCGCGGCATGCGGCGCGAGCGGTCGCCAGGTCGTACACGTAGAGCGGCGTGCCAAAGCGCCCTGCCAGCTCGACGACGTCGCAGCCGCCTACCTCCAGGTGACCTGCCTCGTTGAGGCGGGCGGTCGCTGGCAACACCCGCGCCAGCGCCCCCACGGTCTCACTCTGCACGTGCTCTCCTTGCATAAGCTCTGAACTCCGTCGCTTCCTCGTTCATACTCTCTAGACGCCGTCGTTCCATCGATAAGACGCTCTCTATTACGATAACTCATCGGTCCAAGGACTACAATCTCGATAGTCTGTGATTCTCCAGCTTCGAACTCCGACAGGACTCCGCCAGATGAGACAGCGTCACGACGTACACGCCCTCACGGGCAGGCACCCTCACAACAACGGGTGCGGCCGGGCTAGGGGAGCTCCCGGCATCACTGGAGTGGCTGGGGTACTGGAGTGGCTGCGCCGAGGCCGTCTATCGGCTGTCCAGCAACGACTCCTCGAGGGGCACGCCGGAGTCTGGCTTGACCTCTCCCATCACAACGAAGGTCTCGGTCTTGCCGAGGCCCCTCAGCGGATTGATGCGCGTGTGGAGCATCTCCCGAAGATGGCCCATGTCCCGCGCCAGAACGTGGAGAAGGTAGTCATAGCGGCCGGTGATGCCGTAGCAAGAGCGCACGTGAGGGATGCCGGCCACCGCATCGTGGAACCCATGGATGGCGTCGATCTGGTCCAGCGCCATGGTCGCTGTGACCAGAGCCTGCGTGCCGAGACCGACAGCTTCTGGTGCGATGATCGCCCGGTACCCCTGGATCACTCCACGCGCCTCCAGCTTGCGGATGCGCTCGAGCACCGTCGACGCGGCCAGACCGAGCTCACGTGCCAGCTCGGTGTTTGGGCATCGCGCGTCGTCCTGCAGCCTGCTGAGTATCGCCAGATCGACGTCGTCCATGCTTCATCACCGCCCCGGGGTCGACCATGACCGATCGTATCAGTCTCCTCGCTCACAGGAGGCAAGTACGCCTCCGTAGGAAGTGCCGAGGCGCTAAGTGACGAGGTGCGAACTGCCGACGTGCGGAGGGCCGACGTGTCGAGTGGCGACGTGTGAGGTGCCCCGCACCGTCGTCAGCGACAGACAACGCGAGGCCTTGACAGCATACTGAACAGTTGTTTATTTTGCTAAACATGTGTTCAGTCATTGACAGTCTCGACAGTCACGGTGACCGAGACGACCGCACTGCCAAAGCGCGCATCCGCGACGTCGCCATCGAGCAGTTCGCCGCTCGCGGCATTGGAGGCACTAGCGTCAGGTCGATCGCCTCGGCAGCCGGCGTCTCGCCGGCTCTGGTGATCCACCACTTCGGCTCAAAGGAGGGACTCCGGGCATCCTGCGACGAGTACGTGGCGGCCTTCATCCGGCGGCGCAAGCACCGTGCAGCGCGGCAAGGCGTAGGGTTCGATCCGCTTGCGTCTCTCAGAGAGAGCGCCGACGGCCCGCCCGTCGCTTCGTACCTCGCCCGGACGCTCGTCGAAGGCTCTGCCCAGACGGATGAGCTCCTTGACGAGATGCTGGCAGACGCCGTCGTGTACCAGCAGGAGATGCTGGACAGCGGCATCCTGCAGCCCAGCGAAGACCCCCGTGGAAGAGCCGCGGTGCTGTTGATCTGGTCGCTCGGTGCGGTGGTGCTACACGACCACGTCCGGCGCCTGCTGGATGCCGACCTCACGACCCGCACAGCGGAGCCGCAGCGTCTGGCAGGATACATCCTTCCAGTCCTTGACATCCTGACCCACGGGGTGCTCACAGAGGCCGTGTATGAGCGAGCTCGTCAGGCGTTCTCTGCAGAGGCCTCACGGCAACGGCCCGCATGACTGGAGGACCGGTGAGCCAGATCGTCATACGCACCGAGCAGCTCCTCAAGGACTACGGTCGGGTCCGCGCCCTTGCCGGCCTCGACCTCGAGGTGCGACGCGGAGAGATCTTCGGCTTCCTCGGCCCCAACGGCGCGGGCAAGTCAACGACCATCCGCATCCTCCTCGATCTGCTGCGCCCCACCTCGGGCCGCGTAGAGGTCTTGGGTTCCGCACCCTGCGCCGACGGCCCGGCACTGCGCGCTCGCATCGGCTACCTGCCCGGGGAGCTCGTCATGAGTGGCCGCAAGACGGTCGGACAGCTGCTGGGCTACCTTGCGCGGCTGCGCGGTGGTTCCGGCGCCGAGCGCATAGGACACCTGGCCGACCGATTCCAGCTGGATCTTGCGCGGCCGCTGCGCAGCCTCTCGCGCGGCAACAAGCAGAAGGTCGGGCTGGTGCAGGCGTTCATGCACCAGCCCGAGTTGCTCGTGCTCGACGAGCCCAGCAGCGGCCTGGACCCCCTGCTGCAGCGTGAGCTGCTCGACCTCATCGTAGAGGCGAGGGACGACGGCGCTACCGTGTTCATGTCGTCACACGTGCTCAGCGAGGTCGAGGAGATCGCCGGCCGCGTCGCCATCATCCGCGCCGGCCGCCTGGTGGACGTCGATGACGTCCACTCCCTGCGGCGGCATGCGGGCCAGACGGTCGAGCTGCGTTTCGCGCAGCCTGTCGATGCCGCTGGGTTCGAGCGGCTGCCGGGCGTGCACGACGTCACCTTGACAGGCAGCACCCTGACCTGCCTGCTCAGCGGCGAGCCCGACGCCCTGCTAAAGGCGGCAGCGACCCACCACGTGCTGCGCTGGTCGGCACAGGACCGGGAGCTGGAGGACCTCTTCCTCGACTACTACCGCACGCCCCCGGATGTCCCGCCAGGCAGTGAGGAGGGTGCAAGTGCCGGCTGACCGCTCACCCATACTCAGAGAGGTCCTCCGGGACCTACGCCGCGCTCTGCTGCTGTGGGCCGTCGCCCTTGTCGCAGTCTGCGCGATGTACACCGGCTTCTACCCCTCGATGGGCGCCTCGGGCGACATGGAGGCGCTCGTGGACAGCATGCCCAAGGCGCTCGTCACCGCGCTCGGCTATCAGCAGATAGGCATCCCCGGCGGCTGGATAAGCTCGACGGTCTACGGCTTGCTCGGTCCGGCACTCCTCCTCGTGTTCGCTATAGGTCTTGGGGCCCGGCTCATCGCCGGCCAGGAGGAAGACGGCAGCCTCGAGTTGGAGCTCGCATCGCCCATGGGCCGCGCCCGTCTGTTCGTCGAGCGCCTCGCCGCCTTGTGGCTCGCCGTCACTCTCCAAGTGACGGTGGTCACCTTGGCCACGTGGCTCCTCGTCCTGGCCTTGGACATGGACGTGGCGATCGACCGCATCCTCGCGGGCAGCTCCGGCCTGCTGCTGCTGATACTCGGCTACGGCACGATCGCCTACGGAGTAGGCGCGGCCACGGGACGCCGGTCGCTGTCCATCGCCTCAGCCGCGGGCCTCGCAGTCCTGGCCTTCATGTTCGACGCCCTCGGTCCGTTGGTCGAGGCAGACTGGATGACGGCCATCTCACCGTTCTCGTGGTACCTGGGAAACGACCCGCTGATCGAAGGCTTCGACCTCCGCGGCCTGGGGTTGCTCGCCACCATTCCCATACTTGCAGCCATCGCCGGCCTCCAATCCTTCCGCCGCCGCGACCTCACTGTCTAGCACGCGCGCTCTTGGTGTAGCAGGACAGGGCAAAGCGCAGCCGTTCCAGTCCGCTAGCATCCTCATGCGATTTTTCACGTCTGTATATACTTAGACCTTGGCTGCAGGCGCCCTCCTGGCTCAGGCCCACGGCTATGCGGAAGATCGGAGGCACAAATGCCTAAGGTACAACTGCATGCACACACGGCTCCGCGTTCTCGAAGAGCCGCTCTAGCACGTGGTCTCGCTCTCTGGGTCGGCACGTCACTCATGCTGTGCGCCGCTCTTGCAGGCGTGGCTCATGCGCGTGGCACACTGGAAGTCACCGCTGTCGATTCGCTCACAGCCGTGCCGATCCGTGGCCTCGAAGTCCGTGCTGCAGCCTGGGGCAAGGACCCGGCCTAAGAACTGGGCGAGCCACACTACCAGGACACCGGCTACGGCGGCTGGGCGATCTTCAGCCTGCCGGCCGGCAAGTACCTGGTGCACGCGAGCGACCACAGCGTGCGGCCGGTGTACGCCTACCAGCACTGGGATCAGAAGCCCACGTGGGAGACAGCAGCCGCGATCACGGTCTCAGACGGCAAGACGACCACGTGCCGCCTTCGTATGCAGGCGGGGGGCCACGTCGTAGGGACTGTCACCGACACCCAAGGAAGGCCGCTTTCCGGCATCGTGGTCACTGCGTTCCCCGTCGATCAGGGTGAAGGGGTCAGGTCCGCGAACACGGATGCCGAGGGGCGCTACGACATCAGCGGCCTGCCCACGGGGGCCGTGGTCGTCGAAGCCCAGGACTTCACACAGTACTACCTTTATTAGTTCTATCCCGACCAGCTCAGCTCTCACGCGGGCGCGCGATACGCTGTCGTGGCGGGCGAGACGACGACCGGGCCGACTTTTGAGATGAAGAAGGCGGCCACGGTGCGCGGCGCTATCCGCACGCGCCTCGGTGTGGTGCCCCACAACGTGATCTGCACAGCCGAGCGACAGGGTCCCGATGGCAAGTGGACAGAGGTCCGAGGCGACTGCTGCTTCAACGACTGCACCTACAAAGATCGCCCAACTGCCGGCAGGGCGCTACCGCTTCTGCTACTACTGGCTTGGTCATCCTGACAGCCGCCAGTACTACAGGAGCACCTTCAGACCCTCTGAGGCAAAGGTCTTCGAGGTGGCCTCAGGACAGGAGCTCACCAGCCTGAACGTCGTCGTCTGGGGAGACACCCAGAGGCCCTCCACGTCTGCCAAGAGCGGCGTGAGCGTGCGGCGCGGCAGCAAGGCATCCCTGACGTACCGCGTCACCGACAAGGGCCGTCACGGCCCCACAGCCGATGTGGCCATCCGCATCAGGACCCTGTCCGGCAAGACCGTCAAGACCATCCGCAGAGACGACCGCCCCGTCAACACCTGGCGGCGACTCATCTTCATCTGCGACCTCCCAAAGGGGCGGTACCGCTACCGGGTCTTGGCTACCGACTTGGGAGGCAACCACCAGCGCCGCAGCGCCACCGGGGCACTCGTCGTCAGATGACTCCGTCGCCGGCAGCGCCCGGCGCCAGACTGTGGTACCGTGTACCCCCGCCGCACCGGCCCGTCGCACACCGCGAGCCGGTGCACGGTGCGCGTGCCCCCATCGTCTAGCGGCCTAGGACACCGGCCTTTCAAGCCGGCGGCACGGATTCGAATTCCGTTGGGGGCACCACTCTGAGATCCCGCGGAAAGCGTCCGTTCACAGGCGCTTTCCGCTTGCTCTTCTCCTTGCGACGTGACCATACACGCCTGCTGCACGCGCGGAGACGCAGCCTGTCGTGCTCACGTGCCGTTCGAGACACCCCAGCGGAAGCCACATGCGTCCAGCCGCTCGAGCAGCTCCGCTACCCTGGAGGACTCGGCGCGCATGTCCTCGTAGGCCTCCCGCGCCGACGTGGCGAGAGCCACACCGGCTTCGCTGACCGCCCAGAAGACGATCTCCACGCCGGCGATGTCGGCGGCCAGCGCCTGCAAGATGGTCATGAGGCTGCGGTCACCGCCGAAAGCCCCGCAACCCCAGAAGCCGGTGTGCACGACGGTCCGTGAGACCGACGGATCGAGGCGACGGCTCTCCAGACGGGCAGCCGCGAACGCCGTGGAGGCTGCAGTGAGGACATACGTGACATCCTCGCGGTCGTACCTGCCCAGACCTCCGGAGGGAGCTGCTGCCGCCACGATGTTCGTCACGGTGGGTTCGTCGAGAGCGGTCACCCCGAGTCGAAGCTCTTCCTCGGACGCCCGCGCGAAGGCATTTCCGTAGAGCCCACTGGGGAGGCCGTGCGACGCATCAGGCTCTGTCTGGACGATGCAGCGACGCTGCACGCCGGTGACGGTGACCGGCGTCGGGGCGCCGTCAGGGTCGATCGTCAACGCCGGAAGGTCGCGGGCCAGGATCGCCTCACGCACACAGGCCAGGGCCGGATGCTCAACGACCTGCAGCTCGTCCTGTGCCAGCAGACCGGACCCGTAGGCCACGAAAAGACGTGGGTCAGCGAAGTTCAGATACCAGGCGACCACGTGGGGCTGGGCCACGCGGGAGTACTCGTACACGCCCGGCCGCACACAGAACGTACCGTCACGATCGAGGCCGGCCGGCAGCTCGATGGCCCGCCAGCGCGCGTAGTCGATGCGACCCGCGAACGGGCACCCCGAGGACCCGGCGATCTCCCAGGCAAGTCGCTTGTTGGCATGTGTGAGCTTCGGAGGGTGCTCGCGCACCAGCGCAGCCGCTTCCAGCGTCAGCCTCTGCAGCTCCTCGGGCACAGGACTCATGCGTTGACCCTGTCGCGATGCATTCCTGCTCGATAGTAGCCCCCATGGAGCGCCGCGGGAAGCGTTCACGGTGCGCGACGAAGAACGTACCCCACGGGAAGCGTTGCGTCAGACAGCGGAGTACTCGCCGGCTGCCACGGCGGACAGGGACGAGAGAGGGGGGTCTGGCGGGACCCGACGGGCGCGTGATGGTGTGCAGTCGCAGCTACGCGTGCCGCACACCTATGCACCGTAGCACAGCCCTGGCGTGTATAGTTGCGCGGTACCGGCAGGGCGACAGTCTCGCTCACGGCCCGCGTCGCCGCGGTGTGCTGGCCGCCCGCCCTTGCCCTGGGGAGGTACCACTATGAGGCGCACGCACGCATCCGTGCTTCTGATCGCCTTCGGGGCGCTGCTCATCGTCGCGGGGCTTGTCGTCATGCTGGCGGTGGCACCACAGTACCGCTCCGTGCGAAAGGGAGACCGCTACGTCCAACGTTTCGAGGGCAAGGTCAAGCGTCTGGTCGACCCGCAGACCCTGGAGGACCTCGGCTCCACCTCTCTGGTCCTCGATCGCGCCATCCGAGTGGAGCAGATCTCCGGAGCTGCAGCCCTGATCCACGACGAGCGGGTGCTGTCGACACCCGACGGGCGTCTGTCCCAGACCAACGTCCGCTACGCGCTCGGGCGCATGTCGATGACGTGTACCGAGGACCATCCGGCAGGCTGGTCGTCTCTGGAGGGCTTCTGGCCGCGCCGCGGCCTCATGGACGCGTGGCCCTTCAGGGTGCAGCAACGAGACTACTGGGGCTGGGTCGACGAGTACCGGAGTCTGCTTCGTCTGCGCTTCGTCGGCGAGGTGGAGCACGAGCGTAGCGGGCTCATGGCCTACCGCTTCGCATCGGGCAGCGATCGCCGCCCCATGGCGGCGGCCCAGGTGGAGTTCCTCGGCCTGCCGACCAGCCTCGCCAAGGAGGATGTCTACAGGCTCGTCGACTTGCCGCAGGTCAACCCCGTGCTGCAGCGTCTCCTGCCCGAGGTGCTGGACACGTGGACCGGGCAGACCGTCCCGGTCGAGTACTCATACGAGGTCCACACGCAGTACTGGGTCGAGCCGCAGACCGGCGTGCTGCTCGACATGAGTGTGCGCGAGACCATACGACTGGGCCTCGATGACCAAGTCGCTGCTCTGTCGGCGCTCACAGGCCTCACGGCGAGCCAACGTGCCGCTCTGCAGGCGACCTTGTACGACGCCTCTATCGCGGCCACAGACACCACCGTGGCCGACGCCCGACGCCACGTCACCGAGAAGCTGCGCCCCGTACGACTGTACGGCACTTACCTGCCCATAGCACTCATCGTGGCGGGGCTCGCCATCGCCGCCGTGGGCGGCTCGCTCCTGACACGTCACGAGCACGCCCACTAGGCTCTCGCTACCGCCGCACCATCAGCGAACGTGCCGCCGTCGTCAAGCCGTCCACCGTCAGCTCGTACATCGGGAACAGGCGGCGCACGTCGGCGATGGTGTGGTGGCCGTAGACACGATCCCAGTCCGCTCCTGGAATCGTGTTGAGCCAGACCGAGTGCGAGAAGTGCCGTCGCAGCCGTCGCAGCCACTCTATGCCAGGCTCGTCGTTGGCATGCCCCCACCAGATGATGCCGTACGGGGCGTGCAGCTCTGAGGGCGCCATTGCTGCATCGCCCACCAGGATGAGCTTGTAGTCGCCCGAGAGCTCGCGGAGGACGCGGGCGGTGCGCACTGAGTGGGCGGTACTGCAGGACGTGTCCAAGTAAAGGTGGTCGTACACGCAGTTGTGGAAGTAGTAGAAACGCAGATCCTTGAGATGAGTGGCTCGGTTGAGCGCCGTGAAGAGCTGGCTGCAGAGACTGATGTAGGGACGCATCGAGCCGCCCACATCCATCAGCACCACGACGCGTACGGTGTTCTTGCGGCTCTTGCGGTACTGCAGGCCGAGGATGCCTCCGTTGTCGGCCGTGGCCCGTACGGTCTCATCAAGGTCCAGCTCGTCGGGGCGCTCATCATTCTTCGCGGAGAGCTGGCGCAGACGGCGTAGCGCCAGCTCGAACTGCCGCACTCCAACCTGCGCGTCGGTCCGGTAGGAGCGATACCTCCTCTGCGCGGCGACCTTGACCGCCGACTTGTGCTGGCTGGTACCTGCCACGCGGATGCCGCCAGGGTGCCATCCCGAGTGGCCAAAGGCAGAGGTACCGCCCGTTCCCACCCAACGGTCACCGCCGTGGTGGGCCTCGGTCTGCTCGCCCAGTCGCTCCTCGAAACGGCGTCGGAGCTCAGCGAGGTCCACCCCGCTCAGCATGTCCAGGAGGCGCCGGCGTTCCTCTTCGGAGACGCCGGTCATGGTCAGCGGATCAGCCAGCCACTCCCACACTGCATCCGCTATCTCCTGCGGCGTCTCGATACCTTCGAAGTGATGCTGGAAAGCCTGGTCGTACTGGTCGAAGTAGGCCTCACTCTTGATCAGACACGCTCGGCCTACCGAGTAGAGCTCGTCCAGACTACTCGCGACGAGGCCGCTGGCCAGCGCGCCAGAAAACGTCAGCCACTCGGTGACCGTCACCGGCACACCGTACGCACGAAGCAGGTAGAAGAAGTCAACGAACATGGGGCTCTTGTCGGTTCACCGGGTCGCCGTCCCGTGCGCCGCGCAGCGCCTCACCCGCGGCGCCCGAAGCGGCCGCCCTTCATGGCGCGCTCGGCGGTCTCCACGTCCTTGTCCTTCTTGAGCAGGACGCCGAGGAAAGGCATGCGGGCACCGACCTCTCTTGGCTCGATGCCACCCAGGACGAGTGCCTGCACCCAGTCGATGAGCTCACTTGTGGACGGCTTCTTCTGAAGACCCTGCACATCGCGCAGCCAGTAGAACGCTTCGACGGCCCGCTCCAGCAGGCCGTCCTCCAGGTCGGGGTAGTGCACATGCACGATGTCACGCATGGCGCCAGCGTCCGGGAACTCGATGTAGTGGAACACGCAGCGCCGCAAGAAGGCGTCCGGCAGTTCCTTCTCGGCGTTGGATGTGATGATGACGATAGGCCTGTGCACAGCCCGGACCGTCCTGTCGGTCTCGGGGATGTGGAACTCCATCTGGTCCAACTCCCAGAGGAGATCGTTGGGGAACTCGATGTCGGCCTTGTCGATCTCATCGATGAGGAGGACCACTTTCTCTGGCGACGAGAAGGCCTCCCCCAGCCTGCCCAGCTTGATGTAGTGCGCCCTGTCGGAGACGTCGTGGTCGCCGAACTGTCCGTCGTAGAGCCGCTGCACCGAGTCGAAGATGTACAGCCCGTCCTGAGCCTTCGTCGTCGACTTGATGTTCCACACGACATGCGGCAGCTGCAGCCCGGCGGCGATGCTCTGAGCGAGCATCGTCTTGCCTGTACCGGGCTCGCCCTTGATGAGAAGGGGACGTCCCAACGCCACCGCCACGTTGACGGTCTGCATGAGCTCTGGAGAGGCTACGTAGTCTGGGGTACCTGCGTAGGAGTGCACAGAGGAGCTGGCCATCGGCATCACCGGCGCGGGAGTCTACCACAGCGTGCTGCCCCTGCTTGCCGCCCGCCGTGACCCCTTAGGCCAGCGACAGATCACAGGCCACGTGCAGCCGAGCACGGTCCGGCGTACCATCAGGGCAGACGACTCCCTATCGCGCTCGCCAAGGAGGTCCACATGCTGCTCGGCGCTCACGTGAGATCGGCTGGCGGCGTCTGGAAGGCCATCGAGAACGGCGCGGAGATCGGCTGTGAGGCTATCCAGATCTTCGCGGGCAGCCCCCGCACCTGGCGGCCCACCGTCTACAAGCCGCAGGACGTGGCGCGCTTCCGTGAGGCACGCGCAGCTTCGCCTATCCGTTTCGTGGTCATCCACACCATCTACCTGATCAACCTGGCTACCCAGGACGACGACCACTACGAGAAGTCTGTGACCGCACTGGTCGGCGCCGTCCGCGCTGCCGAGCGACTCGGCGCCGAGGCCATCGTCAATCACACGGGCTCCCACCAAGGCGCAGGCTTCGAGGCGGGCCTGGTACGCGTACGAAAGGCGCTCAAGCGCGCTCTCGACGAGGTCGGGGACTCGCACGTGCGAGTGCTCGTGGAGAACACCGCCGGCGCAGGTGGCACCATGGGCGTCAACTTCGATGAGATAGCTGCGATCATCGACAGTGTGGACGGCGACCCCAGAGTGGGAGTGTGCGTGGACACAGCACACCTGTTCGAGGCTGGCCATGACATCTCCACGGCGTCAGGCATCGAAGAGATGGTCGAACGCTTCGACCGCACCATAGGTCTGGACCGCCTCGCGGTGCTGCACCTCAACGACTCCAAGACTCCCCTTGGGTCCAACCGCGACCGGCACGAGAACCTCGGGGACGGCGACATCGGTCTGGATGCCTTCCGCATCATCGTGAACCACCCGGCTTTCGCCGATCTTCCGGGCATCCTCGAGGTCCCGGGCTACGACGGAAAGGGACCGGACCGCCGATCCATGGACCTCGTGAAGTCCTTGCGGCGGACCGACACTGACACGTGACCCGCCATGCGCCATGAGAAGCCCGATGGTTGGTCGAGCACCACCGGGGCAATAAGGTAGAGACCGTCCACCCGCGACCCCGGAGGTGATCACATGGAGCTGCTCGCAGTCACGACCACCACGGACTTCGGCCTCGCCAACATCCTCAAGGGCGTCCTCGAGTCGGCCGGCATCGAGGTCGCTCTCAGCGGAAGCGACCTCGAGAACGTCTACCCGGGGACAGAGCTCGCGGCGATCCAGCTCCTGGTGCGCCCCGACGACATCGACCGCGCGAGGGACCTGCTGGCCCAGGTCGAGACACAGGGAGTCCCGGGAGAGGACGAGGACGACGTGCAGTGAGCCTGGCGCCGCCGCGTCAGGCATGCGTCGCGGCGACATCGCAGGCTCAGGGCTGAGCTCCCCGGCAGGCTGCCTGCGCACGTCGGTGGGCGCCGGCCCTGTGCTATCAAGATCGGAAGAGCACACGTCTGAACTCCAGTCACCGCTCATTATCT
>CAYMTC010000024.1:10861-12693 GCA_964393265.1 uncultured Thermoleophilia bacterium | reverse complement strand
GGGCAAAGCGCTGCGGATCATCAGACTCGATGCGGACCTTGAGCTCGCCGCGTATCCCACGAGGCGCTACGATCTGCCCAATGACCAGATGGGTGACCTCGGCTGAGGGCTGGCCCCCAGCGCACAAAGAAGACGACGGAATGGGATCGCCACTCCGTCGCCGCGCATCGCCCGATGGACTGGTCATCTAGACTATTTCGAGAATAGCGCGCCGCTTGCCCTGGTTGGCGGCCGAGACCTGCAACAGCGTGCGCATGGCATTGGCCACGCGCCCATGCCGCCCGATCACCCAACCCTTGTCGTCTGGGCTGACGACCAGCTTGAGGACATCATCAGGCGCGTGCGGGCCATCGATTCGGTGGAGATCATCCGTATCGGCTCGCGCATGCCGGTCGTCTGCCCGCAACGCATCACGCCCGAGCTCTGCGCGATGCTCAAGAAGTACCACCCGCTCTACCTCAACACGCACTTCAACCACCCCAAGGAGATCACCCCAGACAGCGAGCGTGCCTGCGGCATGCTGGCCGATGCCGGCATCAACCTGGGCAACCAGAGCGTGCTCTTGCGGGGCATCAACGACTGTGCCCACGTGATGAAGCGGCTGGTCCAGGGCTTGGTCCAGATCCGCGTCAAGCCCTACTACTACTACCAGTGTGACCTTGCCATGGGCACCAACCACTTCCGCACCAGTGTGGCCAAGGGCATCGAGATCTACGAGAGCCTGCGCGGCCACACCACTGGCTTCGCGGTGCCCATGTACATCATCGATGCCATCGGCGGCGGCGGGAAGACGCCGGTGATCCCCCAGTACCTCATCAGCCAGTCGCCGGGCAAGGTCATCCTGCGCAACTACGAGGGCATCATCAGCAAGTACACCGAGCCTGACGACTACGTCGACGGCGAGTGCCAGTGCGAGGACTGCAAGGCGGAGCGCGCTCGCAAGGGCGTGGCCCGGCTCTTCGACACCTCCGACGTCACGCTCGAGGACGTCTGGTCTGCCCGTATGCAGAAGGTCGTCGACCGCAAGAACATCATGGCCGACATCCACGGGCCCGTGGAGCTCTGAGGGATCCAGCGTGACGAAGGTCTTCATAGAGCCGGTCGGCGTCACGATCGAGATCGCCGAGGGCGATACGCTCCTGGCGGCCCTACATGCCGCCGGGGTCAAGATACCTGGCGACTGCGGCGGCCAAGGCATTTGTGGTCAGTGTCTCGTCCGGCTGGGCGCCGGCGAGCTCAGTCCGCCCACGGCCCCTGAGCTGAGGAAGCTCTCGCCGCTCCAGCTTGACGACGGCTGGCGACTGGCCTGCCAGGCGAAGCCGCTGTCCGCGCGTGTGAGCATCGAGGTCAGAGCCACCGGCGGCCGACGACGCATCCTCACGGCCTCGATGCTCCAGCGCGGAGACCCGCGGCCGCTGGTGTCGCGCACGCTCGTCCACCTGGCGCCTGCGACGCTGCAAGATCCGCGCTCGGACTGCGACCGCCTGGCCCAGGCGCTCGACGGCGCTGTGCCGACAGCCGCGGTCATGCGGACGCTGCCGCGCGTGCTCCGCGACCACAGCTGGCGGGCGCTGGCTACCGTCAGCGGGCGGCGCGTCTTGGACGTAGAACCTCCAGATGCGCCGCGAGAGGCCTACGGCGTGGCCGTCGACATCGGCACCTCGAAGATCATCGCGTACCTGTTCGAGCTGCAGAGCGGGCGCCTGCTAGACCAGGAGGCGCTCGAGAATCCCCAGATGCGCTACGGCGAAGAGGTGGTGAGCCGCATCTCTGCGGGCATGCAGAGCGGCGTCGAGGAGCTTGCGCGAGCAGCGCGCGAGGGCATCGACTTG
>CAYMTC010000024.1:5384-10851 GCA_964393265.1 uncultured Thermoleophilia bacterium | reverse complement strand
GTGTGCTCTTCCGATCTGAGCCTCTACGAGCGGAACGCTGTCCAGTCGCGGCACGTCTACGACATGACGGTGGTCGGCAACACGGCCATGCACCACCTCGCGCTGGGCATCGCGCCGGATGGTCTGGGCAGTGCGCCGTTCGCACCCGCGGTGAATGTGCCGGTCGACCTCCGTGCTGCCGATATGGGGCTCGCCATGAATCCCGAGGCTGGCGTCCACTTCCCGCCGCCCATCGCCGGGTTCGTCGGCTCGGACGCTCTTGCTGTGGTCACTGCGACCCGTCTGGTGGGCAGGCGCAAGCCAGCCATGGCCATCGACATCGGCACCAACACCGAGATCGCGTTGGCTGTGGGAGGGCGCGTCACGGTCACGAGCTGCGCCTCCGGACCCGCGTTCGAGGGCTACCAGATCCGCCATGGCATGAAGGCTGTCGACGGGGCTATCGAGAAGGTGACCTTCGCCGCTGACGGGCGTCCGTCACAAGTGATCACTATCGGCGGACTCCCGCCGGTGGGCATCTGCGGCTCCGGCGTGGTCGATGTCTTGGCCGGCCTGGTGAAGCACGGTGTCGTCGACAAGACCGGGCGTATGCAGCCACACTCGCTGGTGCGTCGAGGTCACGAGGGCCTGGAGTATGTCTTGGCGCGCGGCCCACAGGATGACATCGTCTTCACTCAGCAAGACGTGCGCCAGTTGCAGCTGGCAAAAGGCGCCATCGCCACCGGGTGGTCCATGCTGCTTCGTCAAGTGGGATTGGCGCCCCAGGACCTGTGCAGCGTGCACGTCGCCGGGGCCTTCGGCAACTACCTCGATTTGCAGAACAGCCTCGCCCTCGGGCTCCTGCCGCCCGTGGCCGCCAGGCGCGTGCACTTCGTTGGGAACGCGGCCGGAGTCGGGGCGCAGATGGCCCTCATCGACGAGCGTGCACGGCGTCGTATGGCGACACTGCGCGCACAGATCCGCTTTCTCGACTTGGCGACCGACGCTCGCTTCCACGAGGAGTTCGCGGCCAGACTCGGCTTCTCGTGACCGCGCAGGCCGGCCCGGACGAGAGCGGCGCACCGACATCCGCCGCTGGCGCCGCTCGACTTGGCCCAGAGCGGTCTGCCTGCCTGCCGGCAGCCGACAGTCGGGCCCGCGGCTACTTGGAGACGGCGGCGGCCACGCTCATCAACGGCTCCATAGGTGTCATGGTGAGCTACGCGACGATGCCCGCTGGGACACTGCTGACCCTGCGTATGGCGGTCGCCGGAGGCATCCTCGGGGTGCCGTTCCTGATGCGCCGACGTTGGACGGAGCTGACGCGTCCAGGAGTGCCGCTTCGCCTCTTGGTCATCGGCCTCGTGGTCGCCGCCAACCTGCTGCTGTACTTCATCTCCATCCGCTACGCGGGCGTGGCTATCGCCATCTTCCTCTCGTACATGGCCCCGGTGTACATCGCCGTTGGTGCTCCCATCTTCCTTAGAGAGTCGACAGAGGGCGTCGTCTGGCTGGCCCTGACGATCGCCCTGTCGGGGATGGCGTTGATCGTGCTGCCAGGTGTCGTCGGTGGTGGTCCACGACTGTCACTCATAGGCGTGACGGCTGGTGTGGCCGCCGGCGTCTGCTACGCGGTGGCTCTCATGGCCATCAAGTCCGCTCGCGAGCGTGTGAGCAGCTCGACCATCGTGCTGGCCGAGTGCTTGATCACCACGCTGGCGATGCTGCCCCTGGGCGTCTACCAGGCGCTGGTCGCCGATGAGGCGGTCTTCACGGGACGCAATCTGCTGATGGTGGTGCTGCTGGGCGCGGTGACGACCGCCTGCTCGTTCACCTTGTTCACCCATGGCATGCGTTTCATCAAGGTGCAGCACAGCTCCATCATCGGCTTCATCGAGCCCGTAAGTGCTCCGTTCTACGCGTTGCTGTTCCTGGGCCAGGTCCCGGCGCTGGCGACGCTGGGCGGCGGCGCGCTCATCATCGTCGCCGGGGTGGTCCTGGTGGTTTTCGGGAACGCGCAGGAGCCGGAACCGGAGGATGTGCACGCATGAGGTCTCCGCACGGCTCTGGGAGAGGGGCGGCCGCGTGACGCTGAGCGCCGACCAGCTGAAGGGCTACCTGATGATCGGTGGTTCCGCACTCATGTTCGGCTGTACGGGCGTGTTCGTCCGCTTCGCGACCGCACCCGCCAGCCTGTTGCTCGTCTTGCGCATGGCGCTCGCCGGCAGCATGATCGCCATCATCTTCGCCCACGCGCGGTGGTGGCGCGAGGTACAGCAGAAGGGCGTGCCGGCCAGACTCATCGTGTTGGGGACAGTCGATGCCGCTCAGCTCCTCATGTTCATGCTGGCTGTGCGCTACTTGGACGTGGCGCTGGCCGTCTTCCTGTCGTACCTCTCGCCGATCTACATCGCCATCGTCGCGCCGCGTCTGCTGCGCCAGCGCACCGAGCCGGCCGTGGCCGTGGCGCTCGTGCTTGCTGTCGTCGGCGTCGCCGTGATGCTCGTGCCCGACCTGGTGGGTGGACAGGGCCAGCTGTCGGTCCCCGGAGTGCTGCTCGGCACTGCCTCCGGCGTGCTTCTGGCCGTGTTCTTCCTGTTGGCCAAGGACCTGCGTCACAAGGTGAGCGGCAGCACCATGCTCATCTCGAACTGTGCGGTGTCCTCCACGCTGGTGCTGCCCCTGGCTCTGGTGCAGACGCTGGCGGCCGGGTATGTGCTCACGGCCACTGACCTGTGGGCCGCGTTGGGGTTGGCCGTGTTCAGCACGGCGCTCGGAGGGACGATCTTCTTGCACGGAATGCGCTACATCAGGGTGCAGCATACGTCCATCATCGGCTTGATCGAGCCTGCCAGCGCGCCCGTCTACGCCCTCGTCTTCCTTGGTGAACGTCCGGGGCTTTGGACGCTGGTGGGGGGCGCGCTCATCCTTGCCGCGGCGGTAGTCGTCGTCCTGTTCGGCAGTGCCGAGGAGGGTCTGGCGGGCTCGCCCGAAGAGGCGATCGCCGAGGTGGAGGCGCTGCCGTGAAGCGCGCCCTCGACATCCTCCTCTGCCGGGAGCTGACCGACCCCGGTTGAGCCGAGCGCGTCTCCGCATCGGAGGGCGACCGCGGGACGCGCTGTGCCGAGCGCCGGTCGGGCTGCGACTCGCTGCCCGGGCGAGCGGCACAGCGAGGGCTTGTGCCCTATCGTGCTCCGGACAACGCTCTCTTCACAGTACGAGGCATAGAATGTCACCTGCGAACATCCCTCCAAGCCAAGGAGTAAGCATGAGTCCCAAGCACGTGGAAAGCGCGCCCAAACTCAACCTGGCCAAATCGATGCAGATGCTCGATGACGCGCAGCGTCTGACGCCTGGCGGAGTAGGCGGCATCCGCCGCCCCTACAACTTCGTCATCGGCGAGTACCCCGTGTTCATCACCCACGGCCGCGGCGGCCACATCTTCGACGTCGACGGCAATGAGTACATCGACATGCTGTGCGCTTACGGCCCCATCATCCTGGGGTACGTGGAAGACGAGATCAACGACGCCGCTAAGGCGCAGATGGACAAGGGCTTCTGCTTCAGCCTCGTCCAGCCACTGCAGAACGAGCTCGAGGAACGGCTGGCCGATATCCTGCCCTGCGGCGAGCAGACCATTCTGGTCAAGACCGGCAGCGACGCCACCAATGCGGCAGTGCGCGCGGCTCGCGCCTACACGGGCCGCGACAAGATCGCCCGCTGCGGCTACCACGGCTGGGGAGACTGGTGCGTGGAGAACCACGGCGGTGTGCCCCAGGCCGTCGTCGACCTCACAACGGAGTTCGAGTACGGCGACATCGCCGATCTGGAGCGTGTCTTTGCCGAGAACCCTGGCGAGATAGCCTGCGTGATCATCACCCCTGTGGGCCACCCATTGGCCGCCCCGATCATCCCACCGCCTCCCGGCTACCTGGAGAAGGTGAAGGAGATCACGCACAAGAACGACGCCGTGCTCGTCTTCGATGAGGTGCGCACCGGTTTCCGCGTCGCCATGGGCGGCGCGCAGGAGCGCTATGGCGTCGTGCCAGACCTCGCTACTGTCGGCAAGGCCATGGCCAACGGCTATGCGATCGCCGCACTGGTCGGCAAGCGTGAGATCATGAGCGTCTACGAGAAGGCGGCGTTCCTCAGCTCCACGTACTTCCCCAACAGCCTCGAGATGGCTGCCGCCATGAAGTGTCTCGACATCCTCGAGCGCGAGAAGGTGCCAGACGCCATCTGGGAGCGTGGTACAGACTTCCTGGCCAGGCTGGGCAGGGTAGTCGCGGAGTCTGGGGCGCCGGTGACCATGTCCGGCATCCCGCCCATGCCGTTCCTCACCTTCGACAAGGTCGACGAGCAGTACCGTGAGCGGCGGGTCGAGTTCTACACACAGTGCATCCGGCGTAACCTGTTCGTGCAGCCCTACCACCATTGGTACATCTGCTACCGGCACACGCAGGAGGACCTCGACCGTGCCCTGAGCGTCGTCGAGGATGCGCTGGCCTACGTAGCCGAGAGGTACCCTTACTCGGCATAGGGGGGCGAGCGTGGACAAGCTCATCGTCACTGTAGCCGGAGTCGGAGCCGAGACCACCAAGGAGGCGCAGCCGGCGCTGCCCGTCTCGGCCGTCGAGATAGGTGAGGACGCAGCGCGCTGCTGCGAGGCGGGTGCCGCCATCTACCACCTGCACGTCCGGCGACCTGATGGCAGCCCGACCCAGGATCGCGACGTCTTCGCGGCGGCCATCGAAGAGATACGGAAGCGTACGGACATCGTCATCCAGACATCGACAGGCGGCGCCATGGGTATGTCCGCCGATGAACGCCTGCAACCACTGGACCTCCAGCCGGAGATGGCGTCCCTCACCACCGGCACGGCCAACTTCGGGGACGACGTCTTCTTCAACGACGCCGCGCTCATCCACGAGTTCTACGGTCGCATGCAGACCAAGAACGTGCGGCCGGAGTTCGAGATCTTTGAGGCCGGGCAGATCGACAACGCACTCCGTCTGGTCAAGGAACTCGGGCCGGCAGGGCCACTGCTGCACTGGGACTTCGTGCTCGGAGTGCCAGGGAGCATGAGCGGGGAGCCACGCAACTTGACGTTCCTGGTGGACCGCATTCCCGCTGAGGGCTGCACGTGGACGGCCACCGGCATAGGTCGCTGGCACATGCCTGTGACGATGACCGCTTTGGCGCTGGGCGGCAACGTCCGCGTGGGCCTCGAAGACAACATCTTCTACCACAAGGGCGTGCTGGCCGAGGGCAACGCTCAGCTGGCTGCCCGCGTCGCGCGCTTGGCCAGAGAGTGGGGGCGCGAGACGGCTACGCCCGAGGAGGCGCGACAGATCCTCAAGCTTGGCAAGTACGCCGAATAGGGCGCGCGAGCGCCGGCTGGCAGCCTGCGGGCCGCAGCGAGCGGTGAGCGGCGTGGGGGGGGGGGGGGCCCCCCCCCCCCGGGGGGGGGAGGGGGACGCAAGCCGGC
>CAYMTC010000024.1:0-5374 GCA_964393265.1 uncultured Thermoleophilia bacterium | reverse complement strand
CCACACTGTTTCCCCCCCCCCCTTTTGGGGGGGGGGGGGCGGGGGGGGGCCGGGGGGGGCCGGGCGGGGGGGGGGGGGGGGGGGGGGGGCCCCCCCCCCCCCCACGCCGTTGTCATGCAGGACTACGCTCTCGTGCCGCGCCGTGGTGCGGACTCCCCCGGGGCGTTACGATAGCGGGACCGCGTGCGACAGCACGTTTCCCGACCCATAGTGATATGACCCACTGGCCCTTCAAGGAGCGCAAGAGCGAGCGCGGGGAGGTCGAGCTTCTCCGTGCCCTACTCAAGCTGGCCAACCAGCTGCAGGCCAACCTGGACCTCGATGCAGTGGTCCGTACGGTGGCTACGGCAGCTTCAGAGACGTTCGGCTTCGGCGAGGCTGCCGTCCTGGTGCGAGAGAGCGGCGACCAGCTCCGCACGCATGCGGCGGTGGGCGGCGAGGGTGCCCTGGACCTGCAGTCGCTGAGCGCAGCGGTGCCGGTGGCGGCCGTCGAGGGCCTGCTATGCGAACGTCACAAGATAGGCAGCGCGTACTTCGTCCCGGGCGGCCACCGGGACTGGGAGCACAGCGACCTCTCTCTGCTGGCGGCGCGGGGGCCAGGCGGCCAGAGCGCTTGGCGGCGCGGGGACACGCTGCTCGTACCCCTGCGTGACCAACACCGCCGTCTCATTGGCCTCATCCGTCTGGGCAGCCCGCTCGATGGCGGGAGGCCTTCGCTCGAGACGGTCTCTCTCTTGGGTATCTTCGCCACGCACGCGGCAGTCGCTATCGAGAATGCCTGGGAGCACTCCGAGCTGACGCAGATGAAGGGCGAGCTGGAAGACCAGCTCCGCATCCGTCATGACCTGGCCGAGATGACACGCACCCTGCTGTCCAAGCTGGACCAGCAGGCGGTGTTCGATGAGATCTCACGCGTGCTTGGTGAGCTCATGCCTTACGACAGCATGGCCATCGCGCTCATCGATGGCGCACAGCACGGACTCACGCCGGTCTACTGCAGCTCGCCCGAAGTCCAGCGACGTGTCGCCGAGCGACTGACGGAGCAAGACGAGGTGGTGGCCGCGGTGTTGGCCGACAATCGCGCCGTATTGCTCACCGGTGATGCCGGAGAGCCGCGACCCTTGCTGACTCTCGCCGATGACGACCGTCCCGGCTCGGTCATCCTTGCTCCGTTGAGCATCGGCGAGGACGTGTTCGGGCTCATGGGTGTAGGCCGGCGAGCGGACGCGTTTTTCGAGGCGCGCGAGTTCGAGCTGGCTCAGCTGTTCGCCAATCTTGCGGCCATCGCCGTCCACAACGCCCGCACGTACCTCGAGATGCAGTACCTGGCCATCAGCGATGGGCTCACCGGCATCCACAACTACCGTCACTTCCGCGAGGCCTTGGCCGCTGAGGTGAGCCGCGCCGACCGCTACGACGACCTCTTCTGCCTGCTGATGATGGACCTCGACCACTTCAAGGCCGTCAACGACACCGTCGGCCACCAGCAGGGCGACGAGGTGCTCAAGGCAGTGGCCGACGTGCTCCGCAGCTGCTCGCGCGAGTCGGACTACCTGGCGCGCTACGGGGGCGAGGAGTTCGTCATGATCCTGCCGCGGACGTCGCTCGGCGAGGCTCGTACCATGGCTGAGCGCATCCGTACTCGGGTACGTGAGATCGATGCTGGTTCACCGGCGCTGCGGGTCAGCATGTCCATCGGGGTCGCAGCGTACCCAGACTGCTGCGACGACATGGACAGCGTGCTGCGGGCCGCGGATGCGGCACTGCTGCGTGCCAAGGCGGCTGGACGCAACCGCGTATGCCTGCACGGTGAGGCCGGAGAAGAGGCCGAGGCTCCCCTTGAGGACGAGCGTCTCAGTCTGGCACGGCGCTTCGCCTCCAGTGTCGGGCTCAGCGATGCAGAGACCGCCGGACTGGTGGCTGCGTTGGCGGCCGCAGCGCTGCTGAACGGTGCCGGGGCGCAGCCTGTCCCCGGGCGCGCGGCCTGGTCGGCCGGGCCGGGGCCCGCGTGGGCGTCGGCGGGCCCTGGAAAGGAAGCCTACGAGGCCCTTGTGTACAGCACCGAGCGCTGGGACGGAGAAGGCTACCCCGAGGGCCTCGCGGGAGAGCAGATCCCTCGCGTGGCGCGCGTGTACTCCATCGTGCGACGCTACCTGGAGCACGAGGCCGTCGCCGATAGCGCTGGCCTCGAGGAGCTGTGGCGTGGCGCGGGTGGAGACCTGGATCCGCGCTTGTCGCGTCGATTCATCACGTTCGTCCGCGAGCCGGCGTCGCCGGCTGCGTAGCGCGTGCCGTAACAGCGCCTGCGGCCGGCCGTCCCCCGCCAACGTCCGCTCGCGCGCGGCGGCCCCGCGTCTGCCATAATCCAGAGACCACATCCCCGTGGATGCTCGGCCCGCGAGCGGGCCGAGCCAGCCGCCGGGATGCCCGAGTGAGCGACGCGAAGGGGCCCGCATGCCGACACCCCCGTTCTTCGAGCGGTTCATGAACCCCCAGCCACGGTCAGCCAGGCAGCCCGCGCCTCCGGCTGTGCCACGGCGGGGTCTCGTCATAGGCGGCGTCATCGTCGCCGTGATCGTCCTGGCGCTCATCGTCATGCGCATCCTGGGCTTCTATCTGGACTGGCTGTGGTTCGGGGAGGTCGGCTTCCGAACGGTGTTCTGGGGCAGCTTCTGGGCGCGACTTGTGGTCGGTGCCGTGGCCTTCGTGGCCTTCTTTGTGATCGTCTGGCCAAACGTCGAGCTGGCGCGTCGCCTGGCGCCCGAGTTCCGGGCCAGCGAGCAGGGCGACATCGTGGAGCTCGTTCGTCAGCGCGCCAGGCGTATCGCATTCTGGGTGGGGCTGGGCGTTGCCGCAGCGGTCTCGCTCGTAGCCGCGGTGGTCACCTCTGGCGATTGGCTCACCTTCCTCAAGGCGGTGAACGCCGAGCGGTTCGGCATCGACGACCCGGTGTTCGGCCACGACGTCGCGTTCTATGTCTTCACGGTGCCCGCGTGGCATGCGGTGCAGACCCTGGTCTTCGGCGCGCTCGTGGTGTCCTTGATCCTGGCGGCGATCATGCATCTTGCCCTTGGCGGCGGGGCCACGACGCTGTCACAGCCTCAACGCCAGGGTCCAGGCCAGCGCTTTCCGCGACCGCAGCTGGGCTTTGAGGTCCCCCCGCGGGCGGTCGCTCATCTGTGCGCACTCCTGGCGGCCGTCTTCGTCGTCATCGGCGTGGGGCAGCTCTTCAAGGCCTGGGGTCTCCTGGCGGAGCGCAGCGGCATCGTGAACGGCGTGGGCTACACGGATGTGTACGCGCGTATTCCCGGCGCCCGTATCCTCATGGCGGTAGCGTTCATCATCGCCGCGGTCCTCGTGTGGAACATCTGGCGCAGGGTCAAGTGGTGGCCGTACACCATCGTCGCCTGGGTGGTGGTGTACATCCTCGTGCAGTGGGCCTATCCGGCCATCGTCCAGGGCCTCATCGTGAACCCTAACGAGTTCACGAAAGAGAAGCCTTACCTCGAGCAGACGCTCGCATTCACCAAGAAGGCGTACGACCTAGAAGGCATCCGACAGGTACCCATGGACAAGGAGAAGGGTCTCAGCGCCGGGAGCCTCGAGGCTAACGAGCTCACCGTCCGCAACGTCCGGCTGTGGGACCCCGAGACGCTTACCACGAGCTACCAACAGCTCCAGCAGCTGCGGCCATACTATGCCTTCGTCGACGCAGGTGTGGACCGCTACCAAGTGGGCGATTCGCTGCGTCAGACCATGCTTTCAGCTCGCGAGCTGAACATCGCCGGGCTGCCTCAGCAGGCGCAGACGTGGGTCAACCAGCACATCACCTATACGCACGGGTACGGGGTCGCGCTCAGTGCGGTGAACCAGGTCACGGCGGATGGTTCGCCCGACTTCCTCGTCCAGGACGTCCCGCCCGAGGCGGCCGACCCGAACCTCCAGATAGACCAGCCGCGCATCTACTACGGGCAGATAGGCACGCAGTACACGCTGGTCAAGACCAAGGAGAAGGAGTTCGATTATCCTGGCGGCGGCGGCGACGAGTACAAGGCCTACGACGGCTCGGGGGGTATCCCCACGTCTTCGTTCCTGCAGCGTCTGGCCCTGTCAGTGCGCTTCCGCACCATCAAGTTCTTCACCACCAGCGCGCTGACGTCGCAGAGCCGCGTCATCCTGCACAACAACATCACGGAGCGGGTGCAGAAGGCTGCGCCGTTCCTCCTGCAGGATGAGGATCCTTACATGGTCATCGCCGACGGCAAGCTGTACTGGATCGTCGACTGCTACACGACCACCGGCAAGTATCCCTACAGCGAGCCCGACGGGCCACTCAACTACATCCGCAACTCCGTCAAGGCGGTCGTCGACGCCTACAACGGCTCAGTGAGCCTCTACCTGTTCGACGAGGAGGACCCGCTCATCAAGACGTACGACCGCTGCTTCCCCGGCGTCTTCCAGCCGGCGTCGGCGATGCCCGAGGGGCTGCGTGACCACGTGCGCTACCCGGAGGGCATCTTCAACGTCCAGGCGCGCCTGTACACGACCTACCACGTAGACGACGCCGCGGTGCTCTACAACAAGGGCGACCAGTGGCAGGTGCCCACCGGTGTGTCGGGCAGCGGTGAGGGGCCTATGGCGGCCTACTACGTCGTCCTCAAGCTCCCCGGAGAGGACCGCGAGGAGTTCATCCAGATGCTGCCGTTCGTGCCTAACGGACGACCCAACATGGTGGCGTGGCTGGCGGCTCGGTCAGATGGGCAGGGCTACGGCGAGTCTCTCGCCATCATGTTCCCCAAGCGCGAGAGCATCTATGGGCCTAACCAGGTGGAGGCCGCGATCAACCAGGATCCCGAGGTGTCTGCGCAGCTCACGTTGTGGGACCAGGCCGGCTCCAACACTATGATGGGGAACCTCCTCATCATGCCCATCGAGGACTCGCTGCTCTACGTACAGCCGCTGTACCTCGAGTCCGAGCAGAACAAGATCCCGCAGGTCAAGCAGGTGGTGGTGTTCTATCGCTCGCCGTCCACGGTGGAGGACGGGCCGCAAGGGCAGTTCGTGTCCATGAAGCCGACGCTTGGCGAGGCGCTGGAGGACATATTCGGCACTGCCGCTGGCGCCGACGAGGACGGCGAGCCGCAGCCAGAGCCCACTGAGACGCCTGGCCCCACGCCTACTGGCTCGCCTGGACCAGGCGAGGTGCCCGCCGACCTGGCCACGCTCATCGAGCGTGCCAACGCCCAGTTCGAGGCTGCGCAGGCAGCTCTGCAAGACGGCGACTGGGCAGAGTACGGGCGTCAGATCGACGCCCTGGAGGACACGCTGCGCCAGCTGCAGAGCGGCTTCCTTGAAAGCCTGATATTCCAAAAGC
>CAYMTC010000023.1:0-12887 GCA_964393265.1 uncultured Thermoleophilia bacterium | reverse complement strand
CTACACCCTATCCTACACTCTTTCCCTACACGACGCTCTTCCGATCTCGGAGCACTCGGCGGGCGCCCTCATGACGACCGATTTCGTGACCATGCCGGGGCACATCACCGTCGAGCAGACTCTGCGCCGCATCCGCGAGGAGCGTCCGGAAGAGGAGGCGCTGTCGCTGATCTTCGTGCTGGGGGAGCGCGGCGAACTTGCTGGCGTCGTCGGGCTCCATGACCTGGTGTTGGCCGACTTGGATCGTACGCTCAGTGACATCATGGACGATGACGTGGTCAGCGTCGGCGTGGAGACAGACGAGGTCGAGGTCGCTCGCCTGGTCACGCACTACAACCTGCTGGCGCTGCCGGTCACCGACGAGCAGGGCACGCTGCTGGGTGTCATCACCCTCGACGACGCGCTCGAGTCCATCCTTCCGCAGGAGCTCAAGCAGCGCCTGCCGCGCCTGTACCGCTAGAACCTCCGTCTGTCGCCTCCGTACTGCGAGGCGCTCCCGCAGCACATGCTCCGCCGGTCGCTCCCGCCGCACATGCCCCGCGGGACGCTTCCGCCGCGGCTACACCGCTGGAAGTGTCCTCCTGCGCACCTCTGCCGCGAGCCACCTGCGGTCGCGCTGTCGCAGCGCACGTGTGCGTCGCTAGACGGGCAGTGGTGCGGTGTGCTTCTCGAGCCGTTCGGCCAAGGTGCTCCAGCGCGGCGCCGCCACCAGTGTGGCCAGGTCCAAGCGGTAGAGCACCACGTCGCCGCAGCCCCGTAGTGGCCGAAAGCCGCTGCCCTCGAGCACCTCGTGGTTGAAGAGGTTGCGCTCGCGCAGGTACCCGCGAAAACGGTCGTCGAGTGACACTCGTCGAAGGGCGAACGCCTCTATGGCGGCTACGCCGACGGTCTTGAGGGACGCCTGGAGGCCCTGTAGCAGGTGATGGAATGCCGGCAGGTACTCGTCGTCGTAGAGGAAGGCACAGGTGAGCACCGAGGCGTCTGGGCTAGGGGGTCCTGCCGGCAGTCGCCAAGCGCGCGGCGTGAGCTGCGAGGGTGCCGCGTGCACCCAACCGAGCGCGCGCCGGTCGTCGAGCAGCACCGTGCCGAACAGACCGCAGCGGTCGATCACCGCGAGCTCCCAGGCCTCTCGATCGACGGCGGCTCCTGGCGCGGGTGACTGCCACCACGTGCACTCCGCGCACATGGGCTCCAAGAGGTGGCGGCTTGCGTGGGTGAGGTCGCAGGTGTGCACGGTGACGTCCGGAGAGAGGCCTTGCCTCACGTGTCGCTAGGCAGCGGAGCGGTGTCGTCGATGAACAAGTGGATGGGTACGCCGGGCATGCCCAGCGCTTTGGCGGTGTACTGGCGCAGCGCCTCACGGGCCGCCTGCGCGATGGGGGGGATGGGCTGTCCTTCGGCGACGACGATGTGGACTTCGAGCGCCTGCTCATCGTCGTCGATCAGCCGTACGGGGCTGAGTCTGTCTAGCTTGACGCGCTCGCCCAGCGCCTGCAGGGGGTTGCGGTGGAGATCCACCACACCGGGGACACTCTTGAGCGCGTCCCAGATCGCGGCTGTAAGCACCTCGGGGGCGATGCGTGGCTGCTGCATTGAGGGCACCACCTTGTCACGCACTGTGCGGCCTGAGCGGTCCGCAGGGGCGTGCGTCATACGACGCACAGTCTGATTATAGACGGCCAGGGTCTGATGGCGACGGCCCCGGCGCCGGCTGCTGTTTGCCATGCTCCGTGTGGCCTCTCTATACTCACGTGGCTTGCCGTCCGGCAGGCCGTCCTGTCTTCTCGAAGAGCGACCCCAGAGGAACCATGTCAGCGGAGACCACCGACATCCTCTACTCAGCGGAGTGGGTCCTGCCGGTCACCGCCGCACCGCTTCGCGACGGCGGCGTGCTGGTCAAGGGTGAGCGTATCGCCGAGGTCGGCTCCGCCATCGGACTTGCGGCGGCCAATCCGCAGGCCGAGGTCGTGGACCTCGGCCCGGCCATCCTCATGCCCGGGTTCGTCAACGCTCACTGCCACCTCGAGTACGCCACCTTCCGTGGCATCCTCGACGACGAGCAGTTCGGTGACTGGATCGTCCGTCTGGTGGACGTCAAGGCGGCGCTCTCGCCGCACGACTACCTGCAGAGTGCCTTGCTGGGGGCCGCCGAGTGTGTCTCCTCGGGCGTCACCACGATCGCCGACACGGCGTACGGCGGCGAGACGCTCCTGGCGGCCGCGCAGGCCGGCCTCCGCGGCCGCCTGTACCTCGAGGTCTTCGGCATCGACGACACACGGCTCGACCAGACCATGAACGAGCTGGAGCGGCGGCTTGAAGGAGCTCGTGCCGCCGCGCCCAGTACTCTCGAGATCGGCATCTCGCCTCACGCTCCCTACACCGTGTCCAGCCGGCTGTACCGCGCCATCGCCGACTACTCTCGCGCGCACGACATCAAGGTCGCCAGCCACGTCGCGGAGAGCGTCGAAGAGCTCACCTACATCCGCTCCGGCTCGGGCAAGTTCGCGCACGACTTCCGCGAGAAGGTGGGCTGGGAGCGCATGCTCGTGCAGCCGTACGGCGTCAGCCCCATCAAGTACCTGCAGCAGTGGGACGTGTTCGACCAGAACTTCCTCGCGGTGCACTGCGTCCAGGCCTCGCGCGACGACATCCGCATCCTGGCGCGCAAGAACGTCGCTGTGGCGCACTGTCCAAAGAGCAATGCCAAGCTGGGGTGTGGTGTGGCGCCGCTCGCCGAGATGCTGCGCCAGGGCGTGCGCGTCGGTCTCGGCACAGACAGTCCTGCATCCAGCAACATCATCGACATGTTCGACGAGATGCGCACCGCACTGTTCTTGCACCGTGCCATGGAGCGCGACGTCGATGTGCTCACGGCGCGCGCCTGTGTCCATCTAGCCACGATGGGCTCGGCCGATGCTCTGGGCATGGCGCACCAGGTCGGCTCTCTCGAAAAGGGTAAGTGCGCCGACCTCATCGCCGTGGACATAGGGCGCTCGCACTTCGCGCCCGTCGCCGACCCATACTCGGCGCTGGTGTTCGGCGCTAACCAGGACGACGTCTTCTTCACCTGCGTCGGCGGGCGACCGCTGTACCGCGACCGCAGGTTGCTCACGCTCGACGAACCAGCGCTGAGGGCTGCTGGAGTGAGTGTCCGCGAGAAGCTCCTGGCCAAGGTGCGCGAGGGTGTCCGGGTCGGCGCCGATGACTCAGGCTGGTGGCACACCGGTACAGCGGCCGGCAGCAGCGCCGGGGCGCCTGCTCGCCCAAGTGACCAAGCGTAGAAAGGGTCAGCGTGCTGCTCGATCGCAAGAGGGTCAAGTTCTGGCAGAAGATCATCTTCAGCCTCATGGCTGTGCTCATGGTCGGCTTCGGCCTGTGGGGTGTGCTCAGCGCTCTGCCGGGCTGCAACAGCGACCAGCAGGTCACCAGCGTGGACGACCGCATCGCTCGCCTCAAGCAGCAGGTCAAGGCGAGTCCCTCAGACCAGCAGCTCGTGCAAGAGCTCGCGGCGGCCTACCAGGAGCAGGCTGCGCAGTACGAGCCGGGGTCCAACGACCAAGTCATCGCCCTTGAGCGTGCCGCACGGTACACGCAGCAGTACGTCGACATCCTCGCCGCGAGTCAGGCCACGAGCGCCAAGAAGGATCTCACTGACGCCTACGGCACGTTGGCTGGCATCTACAGCAATCTCCAAGACTACGATGCCTTGGTCCGGGTGTACGCGGCGCTCACCGAGCTGCAGCCCGACGATGCCGAGACGTACCTGTTCTACGCGCAGGCGGCCCAGAGCGCGGGCAAGGCGGACGTAGCCATCCTCGCCTACCGTAAGTACCTTGAGCTTGAGCCTCAGGGCGACTACGCCGAGGAGGTCCGCGATCTGCTCGACGACCTGGTCGGCGAGGGTGCCGGCTCCACAGACGGAGGGCAGTGACGTGAGCCCCGACTCTTCGCCTACCAGTGCACGTCACGGCGTGCACGGAGTGCCGTTCGCGGCGACACACCAGCCGCTAGCTCAAGGTATCGCCCTGGTCGAGCTGGCCGGCGAGGTCGACATCTCCACCGCCCCGCAGTTCAAGCGTGAGCTCGAGGCTGCTGTCAGCGAGGGCTCCACCAAGGTGGTCGTCGACCTCTCGCAGGTCACGTTCATAGACTCCACGGCGCTCGGCGTCCTGGTGGGCGCCGTTCGCCACCTTCATCCGCTGGGCGGCAGCATGGTCGTGGTGGCGGGTGGCCACGCCGTCATGCGGCCCATCACGCTCACCGGACTGGACCGCGTGTTCACCATCGTGGCCACCCGCGACGAGGCGCTGGCGGAGCTCTGAGGGCCGGGACTCCACGGGCCGCGCTCAGCGGCTCCGTGCGGCGTCATAGCTGCCGCCCGGCAGCAAGTATGTGCCGCAGTCGCCGTCAGCGGGTATCGTCCTAGCCATCCAGATCCTGGCGCGGCCACGCGTGCACTTGGCGACGTGCCTGCCCGACGCGCGTGTGCTTGGGGTAGCGCAGGCGCCGTCCGGCGCGTCGACAGCGGCAAGCCCCAGTGGTATAACCCTGCGCGCCTCACGGCGCCGATACTGACGACAAAGGCGGCACATGTCCCACAAGCTGCTCATCATCACCGAGAAAGACATGGCGGCGCGCAAGATCGCCGATATCCTGGGCACGAGCGTCGAGACGGTCCGTCATGGTAGCGGCAAGCAGAAGGTGAACTCCTACAGCTTCCAGTGGGGGGACCGGCCGGCAGTGGCTGTAGGCCTGCGCGGGCACGTCATGCACACCGCCTTCCCGGCGCGCTACAAGCGCTGGAGCCTCAAGAACCTGCTCGAGATGATCCGCGACCCAGACCTGGCGTGGCTGGTCGATGGCTCCACGCAGACGGTACTGGCGGCGCTCAGGGCCGTCGCCAAGGGAGCTAGCGAGGTCATCGTCGCCACAGACTACGACCGTGAGGGCGAGCTCATCGGCAGCGAGGCGCTCGCCATCCTGGCCGGGGACGCTCTGCGGCGGCACCCCGACGACGACGGGGCGCCGCCCAAGCGTCGCGGCAAGGCGGCGGCCCCCGAGGACGACGGGCCGCCGCACGTCCGCGCCATGCTCGAGCGCAGCATCGTCGACCGGCACCACCGAGTCCGCTACTCGGCGCTCATCGCTGACGACGTCAAGGCAGCGTTCGCCAAGCCCACCACGCTGGACTTCGACCTCGCAGCCGCGGCGCGTGTCCGTCAGGACATCGACCTGCTGTGGGGCGCGGTGCTCAGCCGCTTCTTCTCGCTAGCGTCGTACCGCTATGGTGCGGCGTACCTGTCCGTGGGTCGCGTCCAGACACCTACGCTGCGCCTGATCGTCGACCGTGAGCTTGAGCGGCGCGCCTTCGTGCCGGTGCCGTACTGGGAGGTCTGGGGAGACGTCGAGCGTGACGGCGTGCAGTTGGCCATGGGGCACGTGCACGGCCGCTTCGACAGCCTCGAGGCGGCGCAGAAGGCGCAGGCAGGCGCCGACGGCGCCGTGGGTACGGTCGTCGACTACAAGACCAGGCCGCGCACGGTCAAGCCGCCTGCCCCGTTCAACACCACCTCGCTCATGAGCGCGGTCTCGGCGGTAGGGGTGTCGCCGTCGCGGGCCATGCGCGCCGCCGAGTCGCTGTACCTCGCCGGCCTCATCAGCTACCCACGCACCGACAACACGGTGTACCCTGGCTCGCTCGATCTCCACGGGGTCGTCGCCACGCTGCAGGACTACCAGCCGGTGTCCGTGGTGGCGCGGCAGCTGGCCGCGCGGTCCCGTCTCACGCCTACGCGCGGCTCCAAACGCACCAGCGACCATCCTCCCATCTATCCTGTCGGCGTACCGTCAGCGCCGCTCAGCGGCAACGAGGCCAAGGTGTACGACCTGGTCGTCCGTCGCTTCTTGGCCACAGTCATGGACCCGGCCACTGTCGAGAGCCAGCGGCTCGAGGTGCGTATCGGGAGCGAGCGGTTCGTGGCGCGGGGTAGCAGGGTAGCAGAGCCCGGCTTCCTCCTCGTCTACGACAAGTACACGGCAGATCGCGACAGACCGCTGCCGACCGCAGAGCCTGGCGACGAGGTGGCCGTCCTCGGCGTGCGCGTCGAGGCCAAGCAGACGCAGCCGCCGGGACGCTACAGCCAGGGCAAGCTCATCGAGACCATGGAAGAACTGGGCTTGGGCACCAAGGCGACGCGGGCAGAGATCATCCAACGTCTGTACGACCGCACCTACGTGCGCGGCAATCCAGTGGAGGCTACCGACTTGGGGGTGGCGCTCATCTCTGCCTTCGATGCCGCGCTCCATGACGCCCAGGTGAACATCAGCTCGCCCGACATGACGGCGCAGCTGGAGGCCGACATGGATCGCATCAGCGTCGGCGATCTCGATGCCCAGCGGGTCCGCGTCGAGAGTCAACAGATGCTCGAGCAGGCGTGGCGACGACTCGACGGCTCCGTCGAGGACGTCCGCTCGGTGATCCTGGAAGCGCTGCGGCGTGACCAGGTCCTGGGTGTGTGCAAGACGTGTGGCGGCGAGCTGGTCGCGGTCACCAGCAAGAAGACCGGCAAGCGCTTCGCCGCTTGTCGCGGACGCCCGGATGAGCCCTCCGCTGAGGGGTCAGCAGCGTCTGCGCAGCAGGGTGAGGACGCGGCGCCCGAGGGCGGTCCCACGCCACGCAGGGGTTGCGGGCAGACCTTCCCGCTGCCGCCGTTCGGGCAGGTGGTCGCTACCGGTAAGGTGTGCCCAGAGTGCGGGTGGCCCATCATCCGCGTGGTCGGCACCCGCGGCTCGCGCGAGCAGTGCATCGATTACTACGGGTGTCCGTCCAATGCCGCCGTGCGCGAGCGGCGGGCGGCCCGCAAGCTGGCGGCCGACGGTCCGCGTCCACCGGCACGCGGTGCGCGCCGCAAGCGCGCGAGCAGCTGAGGCGGACGTGACTGGCGCGCTGCTCGCTCTGGAGGGCATCGACGGTTGTGGCAAGTCCACGCAGGCACGCCGCCTGGCTGCACTGCTGGTGCGCCTGGGGCTGCCGGTAGGGCCGGCGCAGGCGGCTGGCAGCGTCGTGCGCGAGCCCGGCGGCACAGCCTTGGGCGAGGGTGTCCGCGAGCTGTTGCTGCACCGCGACCAACGCATCGACGCATGGTCGGAGGCGCTGCTGTATGCGGCCGCGCGAGCGCAGCTCGCCGCCGAGGTGCTCCATCCCGCGCTACAGAGTGGCAGGGTCCTGGTCCTGGACCGCTACATCGACTCGTCGCTGGCTTACCAAGGGTACGCACGGGGCCTGGGCATCGATGCGGTGCTGGCGGTCAATGCGGCGGCTACCAGAGGTCTCATGCCGCACCTCACGCTGGTGCTCGACGTCGACGTCGAGCACGCCACGCGTCGTCTCGGCGAGCGGCTGGACCGTATCGAAGCCGAGGGCGTGTCGTTCCAGCGGCGTGTGGCAGAAGGCTACGCCGAACTGTCACGCCGCGAGCCGCAGCGTGTGCGCCTCGTCGATGCCACGGGCGACGTGCAGACGGTGACCGAGGCGGTCGCCGAAGTCGTGCTCCCCTGGCTGCGCGCACGCGGCCTGCTCGGCCCCGATACGACGGCACGGTAGCCGTGTTCAACGACGTCCTGGGGCAGGAACGCGTCAAGCGACACTTCGTCGCCGCGCTGCGGGCATGGTCGCAAGACTGCGGCGGCCTGCATCACGCCTACGTCTTCACCGGTGGGGAAGGCCTGGGCAAGCGCGCCTTCGCGGAAGAGCTAGGCGCGCTCATCGTCGCCGGCGGCAAGCAGGACGAGGCCTATGAGCGCGCCCGCCGCGGTGCCCACCCGGACCTCGCCATCATAGAGCGTGAGGGCGAGCTGATCCGCCTGGAACAGGTCGAGCCGCTGGTGGCCGAACTCAGTCGCAAGCCGTTCTTGAGCAGCAGCCGCGTGTGGATCCTCCTCGAGGCCGAGAAGCTGGGGCTCGAGGCTGCGAACAAGCTGCTCAAGAGCCTCGAGGAACCGCCGGGCCACGTCTTCTTCTTGCTGGTGAGCGATGCGCGGACGCGTCTGCTGCCCACCATCCTCTCGCGCTGCGAGGAGGTGCCGTTCGCTTCGGTGCCGTGGCCACAGCTGATCGGCCTAGCGGAGGCGAACGGGCTCTCCGGCGCCCAAGCAGAGGCGGTGGTGCGCCTGTCGAGAGGTTCTCCGGCGCAGGTCGTCGCTTTGGCGACCGATGCAGCTGGTCCAGGCCGCCGCGGCGCGCTGATCGACCGCACGCTCGCGGCGGCTCGCGGGGAACACGGCGCTGCGGACGCCGCGTTAGAGCTCGTGCGCGGCAGACAAGTCGAAGTCAGCGCGGACGTCCAAGAGCGCGCCGAAGCTGAGGCCGCCCGGATGGAGGCGTCCCTCCCCGACGACCGCGATCGCGAGTGGCAGGTGCGCCGTATCAGGGCCAGGGAGCGGCGGGACACTGCTCGATTGCACCGTCGGGTCCTGCTCGACGCCGTCGACACCGTGGTCTCCGTCCTACGCGACGTGCGGGTGGCTCAGGGTGCTGCCGACGCGGTACTCTTGAACAGCGACCGCGCTGCCGACCTGCATGCGGCGGCCGCGCTGCACACGCCGCAGGCGGTGGCGGCCGCCTTACAGGCCGCTTGCCGCACGCGGAAGGATCTTGCCATCAACGTCGATGGCGAGCTCGCCCTGCTCGCCTTGTTCTGTCGCATCGAGGAGGTCTTGGCCTCGTGAGAACGGTGGTCAGCGTCGTCTTCCGGGACGGCGGCAAGCCATACCAGTTCGAGTCAGCCGGCCTTAGTCTGTCGCGCGGCGACCTCGTCGTCGTCGAGACGCAGCGTGGGGTCAATCTGGGTCACGTCGTCAGTGCTCCTCAGGACTTCGACGAGGCGCAGTTGCCGGCTGACCTCAAGAGCGTGGTCCGCGCCGCCGACGCCGACGACCAGCGGCGCCTCGACGAGAACACGGCGTTCGACAGGGAGGCGCGGCAGGTCGCCGCGGATCTCATCTCGCAGATGGACCTGCCCATGAAGGTCGTCGCCGTCGAGTCCAGCTTCGACCAGGCCAAGGTCAGCATCTCCTTCGCGGCCGAGGAGCGGGTCGACTTCCGCCAGCTGGTCTCGCGGCTCTCAGACCGTCTCAAGCGCCGCGTCGATCTCCGCCAGGTCTCGGCTCGCGACGAGGCGCGGCTCATAGGGGGCTACGGCTCCTGCGGCCGGCGGCTGTGCTGCACACTGTTCGCCGGCGATCAGGAGCCGGTGTCCATCCGCATGGCCAAGGACCAGAACTTGCCGCTGAACCCCTCCAAGATATCGGGCGTCTGCGGCCGACTCATGTGCTGCCTCAAGTACGAGCGCGAGACGTACACGTCGTTCCGCGAGCTTGCCCCGCGACGGGGTCGCACCGTCTCCACGCCAGCCGGCGAGGGCAAGGTAGTGGACCTGCTGCCCACGCGCGACAGCGTCACCGTGGACCTCGGTGAGGCCGGCTTCAGCACCTTCACACTCACCGAGTTGGGCATACAGCGTGAAGGACAGGATGAACGCTGAGGCCGCGCGCGTGGCGACAGCGCCCATTTGGCAGTGCCCGCCGCGGCTGGTACCATATCGGCCACCTCGGCTGGGCCGTTAGCTTAGTTGGTAGAGCAGGGGACTCTTAATCCCAAGGTCGAAGGTTCGAATCCTTCACGGCCCACCAGTCCACCGTCCACGCCTTCGCGGCCGGCATGATCGACCCCAAGTCCTTCTACACGAACGTGCGACGCAGCTTTGGCCCGCTGGTCAGCGGGCTTCTGCACGTAGGGGTCACGCCCAACATGCTTACGTCCGCCGGCATCGTGCTCAACCTCGGCACGGCCGCTCTCATCATGCTCGACCAGCTCTTCTGGGCGGGCCTACTGCTCATCGTCGCCTCTCTGTGCGACCTCCTGGACGGCTCTGTGGCTCGCCTAGGCGGCACGGTGTCGCCGTTCGGCGCGTTCTTCGACTCCACTATGGACCGCATCGCCGAGGGCATCACACTCAGTGCGCTGGCGGTCTTCTACGCCCTCGGCGGTCAGACCGCCCAGTTCATCGCCGTGCTCGTCTTCTTGGTGGCCTCGTTCCTGGTCTCGTACACACGCGCCCGTGCCGAGGCGCTGGACCTCGACTGCCGTGTGGGCCTCATGTCGCGGCCCGAGCGCCTCGTGGTGCTCATCGCCGGGCTCATCCTCAACCGCTGGCAGGTGCTGGACTACGCCGTGTTCTTGCTCGCCGCACTCACCGCGGTCACGGTGGGGGAGCGCGTCATCCACGTCTACCGCACGGTGCGCCGCGAGCGTCCGCAGTCACCTGCTGCGTAGCAGCCGTCCCGCTCATCGTCGCGCCACGCTCCGTGCTATTGAGCCCTGTCCGCGGCGGCGTGCCTGTCGAGGGGCAGACAAGGCCCCTGTGGTATACTCCCGCCGTTTCTGCACGCGTTCAGGGCCTGCTCTCAAGGAGTGGGAGCGCGGAGTCACGGTGGCCACTGGCAGGTCGCCATTCAGGGAGGTAGACCGATCTTGGGCAATCCCGTGCGTGTCGCCATCATCGGCGTAGGCAACTGTGCGTCGTCGTTCGTACAGGGCGTCCAGTTCTACAAGAACGCCAAGAAGGGCGACTTCGTCCCCGGCCTCATGCACCCAGTCTTGGGCGGGTACCACATCAAGGACATCGAGTTCGTCGCCGCCATCGACATCGACAAGAACAAGGTCGGCAAGGACCTCTCCCAGGCTGTCTTCACCAAGCCCAACTGCACGGTGAAGTTCGCCGATGTCCCCGAGACCGGCGTCAAGGTCGCACGTGGTATGACGCACGATGGCTTGGGCAAGTACCTCAGCCAGATCATCACCAAGGCCCCCGGGGTCACCGCCGACATCGTCGGCATCCTCAAGGACACGCAGACGGACGTGGTGGTCAACTACCTGCCAGTCGGCAGCGAAGAAGCCACCAAGTGGTACGCCGAGCAGATCCTCACCGCCGGGTGCGCCATGGTGAACTGCATCCCGGTGTTCATCGCCCGTGAGGCCTACTGGCAGAAGCGGTTCGTCGAGGCGGGCGTCCCCGTCATCGGCGACGACATCAAGAGCCAGGTCGGTGCCACCATAGTGCACCGCGTGCTCACGCGGCTGTTCCGCGACCGCGGCGTACGCCTCGAGCGCACCAGCCAGCTCAATGTCGGTGGCAACACGGACTTCCTGAACATGCTCGAGCGCGAGCGGCTCGAGAGCAAGAAGATCAGCAAGACCAACGCGGTGACCAGCCAGCTCGACTATGACCTCGGTTCGCGCAACGTCCACATCGGCCCAAGCGACTATGTCGAGTGGCTCGACGACCGCAAGTGGGCGCACATCCGGCTCGAGGGCCGTTCGTTCGGCGACGTGCCGCTCAACATCGAGCTCAAGCTCGAGGTCGTCGACTCACCCAACTCGGCAGGCATCGTCATCGACGCGGTGCGTTGCGCTAAGATCGCGCTCGACCGCGGCCTGGCCGGCGCGCTCACCGGTCCCAGCTCGTACTTCATGAAGTCACCGCCGGTGCAGTACCACGACGACGTGTGCCGGCGGTACACAGAAGAGTTCATCGCCGGCGAGGGCGAGGGCGCTACTCTGCTCTCCCGCGGCTAGCGCACCGCGCCGCGGTATGCCGCGGCGTCGGCGTTCCCCAAGCATCTGAGGTGCTCGTGAAGCGCGGCAGCTTGGCGATCGGCATGGTCACCCCCTACTCCTGGTCTCGGCCCGGGGTGGTCAACCGACACGTCGCCGCCGTCGCCGACCGCCTCACGGCGCGCGGACACAGAGTCACGATCATCGCGCCTACAGCAGACCGGGCTGCCGTGCGGCAGGCTCGTGCATGTGTGCGCGAGATGCTCATGGACGAGCGCACAGCGCTGTTCGACCCGGACGAGCCGTTTCCCCGTCACTTCTTCGCCGGCGGTACGTACTCGGTGCGTCTCAACCGCAGCACCAGCCTCATCGCCGCGCCGGTAGACCTCGTCTCCAACATCGACGTGCTGCTCGAGTCAGAGCGGCTCGACGTGTTGCATGTCCACGAGCCTTTCGTGCCCGGCACCGGCTGGACCAGCCTACGGTACGCCGGTTGTCCGCTCGTCGGCACGTTCCATGCCGACTCAGAGCAGTTCCGCGCCTACTGGCTCGCCCGCCCACGTCTGCAGCGCTACTTCGAGGCCTTCGACCGCGTGCTGGCTGTGTCGCGGGCCGTCCGCGACTCAGCTTGGCGTGCCTTCGAGGGCGACATCGACGTGGTCCCCGACGGCGTCGATGTGGCTCAGTTCGCCGCAGCGGCGGACGCGCAGCGCGCGTCGGGCAAGGCGAGCACCGGCATCGACGCGCTGTTCGTCGGCGGTGCCAACCGCCGCGCGGGCCTGCGCGTGCTGCTACGGGCGCTGCGGCGGCTGGCGGTCACGGAGCCTTCGGTCCATGTCCATGCCTGCGGTGACGAGGCGCTCCGCGCCCGCTACGGTCACCTGGTGCCCGAAGACCTGCAAGAGCGCGTCACCTTCCACGACGCGCTCGATGATCGCGAGCTTGCGCAGCTCATAGCGGGCTGCGACATCCTCTGCGCCACGGCCTACGAGGCCGAGGAGACAGACGTCGGCCTGCTGTCCGGCATGGCTGCCGGGCTGGCGTGCGTCGTCTCAGACGTACCCGGGCATCGTGAGGTCGTCGAGGACGGCGCCACGGGCTTGCTCGTACCGGCGCGTCAGGTCCGGCCACTGGCGCACGTGATCGCCGAGCTGGCACGTGACGCGCAGCGGCGCGAGGCGCTGGGTGCCGCCGCTCGCGCCGCCGCAGCGCGGTTCGACTGGGACGAGGTCGCTGGCAGGCTTGAAGAGGTCTACTACGAGGTGGACCTCAA
>CAYMTC010000022.1:7212-12960 GCA_964393265.1 uncultured Thermoleophilia bacterium | reverse complement strand
ACACCCTATCCTACACTCTTTCCCTACACGACGCTCTTCCGATCTCTCAATACCCTCAGCGAAGGAGTCATCGGTCTCACGGCCGACGGCCGCGTCGCGGTGGCCAATCCGGCGGCGGTGGTCTTCCTCGACCGGCCGCTGCCACCCGGTTCGTCGATCGACGAGGTGTTCCCTCCCGAGGTGGCCGAGCTGTGGCGGAGCGTGCACCTCGCACCGCAGGAACCTCTCGATGGCGCGGACCGCGTCGTCAAAGGCGCGGCCGACGAGCTCCAACAGGTGGTGCTCGAGCTAGGCGCCCGCACGCTCGAGGCCTTCACCTACACAGTGGGCCGCGGCCGTGCCTTCGACTCCATCGTGGTCCTGCGCGACATCACGGAGGAGGCGCGTTTGGAGCAAGCCCGCAGGGACTTCGTGGCCAACGCCTCGCACGAATTCAAGACGCCTCTGTTCTCGCTAGCGGGGATCCTCGAGCTGCTCGACGACGAGGAGCTGACCGAGGAGGAGCGAGCGGAGGTCCTCGCTCTCATGAAGGAGCAGGTAGATCGGCTGCAAGCGCTCTCCCTCAAGCTCCTGGACCTGTCACAGGTCGACGCGGGTGCCGTGCGTCTCCACGTGACGGCGTGCGACGCTACCGCGCTGGCGCACTCTGTGCTGTCAGAGTTCCAGGCACGAGCCGCCGAGCGCCATCTCAAGACGGACGTCGTGGCGACGCCCGGCCCCGCACTGGTCACCTGCGACGAGGAGCGCCTGGCCCAGGTCCTGCGAGCGCTGGTCGACAACGCCATCAAGTACACGCCCGATGGCGGCAACGTCGAGCTGCGGGTGTCTTCGTCGGACAGCGAAGTAGCCCTCACGGTCGCCGACAACGGCCGCGGCATCCCGCCGGAGGAGCTACCCCGGGTGTTCGAGCGTTTCTACCGCGGCAGCACGAGCCGAGCCTCCCGTGCCGGCACGGGCCTCGGGCTCTCTATCGCGCGTGAGCTCGCCGGGATCATGGGTGGTTCCCTCACCGGTGAATCCCGAGTGGGTGTCGGCTCGCGCTTCACCATCTCACTCCCGGCTGCCCGCGACGACGTGCGTGCGGCATGGCTCGCCGATCATCCGCCCACACACTCGGTCGCACCCGTTCCGCCGCACACTCACCCGCCGGCCAAAGACCCAGCATCCGATTAGGATTAGTGCTCATGTGGCAGTATGCGTCATGGTCGGCCGCGTCGGCTCGCACGTGACAAGAGGCCACGCGCCTTCGTCAGAAAGGACGTCAGCATGAAGCTTAGATCGTTCCTCCTCGGTCTCGGCGGCGGCGTAGTGGGAACGGTACTGGTGTTCGTCGTGCTGTTCTTGCTCGGGTTCGCCGATGTCAGCAAGAAGGACTCCCAGACACCGACTGTGGCACAGACCGCCTCGTACACACCGCCCCCTGGCGGCGGGCTCTCGGCCGCCCAGATCTACGACCAGGCTAGACGTGGCGTCGTCATGGTCGTGTCCACCTTCAGCAGCTCTGGCTCAGACTTCGGCTTCCCGTTCGGGCAGCCCCAGCAGGCCCAGGGGCTGGGCAGCGGCTTCGTGGTCTCAGCTGACGGCTACATCCTCACCAACGCGCACGTCGTCGAGGACCAGGGCGTCAGAGCCGACGCGGTAGAGGTCGTGTTCAAGAGCAGCGAGTCGACCTCGGAGCAGGTGGACGCCGAGCTCGTCGGCGTGGACCTGGAGTCGGACGTCGCCGTGCTCAAGATCGACCCCGACACGGTCGAGGGCGGCTTCACCGTCCTGCCGCTCGGTGACTCGCAGACCGTCACCGTCGGGGAGCCTGTGGTAGCCATCGGGAACCCCCTCGGATTCGATTTCTCTGTGACGTCCGGGATCGTCTCGGCGGTGGACCGTAGTCTGCAGTCGCCAGCCGGCGAGGGCTACATCATCCCCAACGGCATCCAGACTGACGCCGCGATCAACCAGGGCAACTCCGGAGGGCCCCTCATCAACGCTGCCGGCCGGGTCATCGGCATCAACGAGCAGATCGTCTCGCAGAGCGGCGGCAACGAAGGACTGGGTTTCGCGGTCCCTATCAACACAGCAAAGCGCTCGTATGACCAAATCAAGCAGTACGGTGAGGTGCGCTACGCGTGGATGGGCATCCAGGGTCAGACCATCACGTCAGACATGTCACAAGCCTTCGATCTCCCCGTGCAGAGCGGAGTCCTCGTGGCCAGCGTGGTCCCCGACGGCCCCGCCGCCAAGGCAGGCCTCCGCGGAGGCGACCGGCAAGCTGCGGTGCAGGATCAGACGTTCGTCGTCGGCGGAGACGTCATCACAGAGATCGACGGCGAGCCAGTCGCTTCAATGGTCGACCTCATCGCTTTGATCGACGAGCGCTCCCCTGGCGACAAGGTGACGCTGACAGTGGTGCGGGACGGTGACACCACGACGCTGAAGGTGACGCTGGAGGAGCGGCCCGAGTCCCTGTGACCAGGTCGAGCGAGGCGCAAGAGCCCGGGGTGCCACAAATCCGGGGATGACCCTGACTGTTTTTGACAAGCAGACTTGTGCCATGTATAACAAGCTCGTGGGATAATCTCTGTGCGGCTTGCCCGGCGAGATGCCTGGTGACCACCTGGATGACCCTCTCGCCTGCCCCGCACCGGCCAAGAGGATGATGGAGTGACACCTGCCAACGCTCGGCTTGCCCCCCTCCTGCCAGTAGTCCGTGGCCTGGCGGAGCTGCTAGGCCCTCAGTGCGAAGTCGTCCTCCACGACATGGGCGAGCTTCCCAACTCCATCGTGGCCATAGAGAACGGCGAGGTCACTGGCCGTCACGTGGGTGACGTGCCTACAGACTTCATGCTGCGCACGCTCCATCGCGCTGCTGAGCATGACGGCCTCTCGTATCGCGTCTACACCTCATCAGGGAAGGGCAAGATCCTTCGCTCGCTGAGCGTGCCCCTCCGCGACGCGGACGGGGAGATGTTCGGGTTGCTTGGTCTGAACATCGACATCAGCAGCCTCGTGCAGGCGCAACGCTTGCTGGCAGGCATCGCGGGGTCCTCTCACGCCGACGTCGACTCGATCGCCGAGAGGGATGAGATCTTCAGTGGCGACATCCGCGAGGTGGTCGACGGCATGATCGCCAAGACTGTCGCAGAGCTCGGCAAGAGCCCAGCCGCCATGAGCCGCGAGGAGAAGATGGAGGTCGTGACACAGCTTGAGGCTCGTGGTGCGTTCCTCGTGAAGCGCTCCGCGGAGCAAGTGGCGGAAGCGCTCGACTTGTCACGCTACACGATCTTCAGCTACCTCAAGGAGATCCGCCGCAGCGATCCCGCAGCTGGCGAGGAGGAGCAGAAGCGTGGAGAGGCGGCGGGATGACGAGCCGCGAACCGCTACCCACGATGAAGAGCCGCGAGGCGGACACCGCAGGTGGCAAAGGGGCGCGGTCACACGCTCATCACTCCCGTAGCGGGGTGGCGCCTGCCGCCGCCGGCCTCGCGCGGCTCGTCGAGCGGGCTCGGCTGCCACGGCTGGCCATCATCGGCCTGGTCAAGAACGCCGGCAAGACGACCGTCCTCAACTCCCTGATGGATCGATCCACGCAGCGCTTCGGTCTCACCTCTCTGGGGTTGGACGGCGAGCGCAGCGACCACCTCACGGGCCTGGCCAAGCCCAGGATCGCGCCACCGGCAGGCGCCTTGGTCGCCACCACGACAGGTTCGCTTGACCGCTCCCAGTACACCATGCGCGTGCTGGACGAGATGCCGTTCCGCACAGCGCTCGGTCGGGTCGTGATCGGCGTGGCCAGCGGCGGTGATCGACCCGTGGAGATCAGTGGTCCCACAACGTTGGCCCAGGTGCGCGCCACGGCCGACCGACTCATCGAGCTGGGAGCCGAGCAGGTGGTGGTCGACGGCGCCATCAACCGCTTGGGCAGCGCTTCGCCGCGCGTCACAGATGGTCTCATCATGGCTACTGGGGCGATGGTCGGAGACTCTCTGGAGGAGACCATCGCCATCACCCGTGACACGTTCTCGATGCTCAATCTGCCCGTAGTGTCGGCAGACACGCGGGCGCTGTTGGACGGTTCGACCGTCGGCGCCCGCCTGCTGTCCATCGACGGCCGCGGCCGTCGCCGCCAGCTCGAGGCTGCCACTGCCGTGGGCGAGGGCATCGTGGTTGCGCGCGACATCCAGAGACTGGGCACCCGTGTCCTCTACTGCGCTGGGGCGGTCACACAGGAATTCGTCGACGACCTTGCTCGTGTGCTTCCTCCGAAGCAGCAGCTCACGCTCGTGGTCCGCGACGCTACGGTCTTAGTGCTCCCCAGCGTATGGGTAGCGCGTCTGCAGCGTCGCGGGATCGACGTCCAGGTCCTGCACGGATTGCGTGTGGTCGCTGTCACCACCAATCCGTTCCGTCTGCCGCAGCCACTCAACCCTCGACTGTTCTTCAACGCGGTCGTCGACGTCGTCGGCGACCGCGCCCCTGTCTTCGACGTCGTCAATGGCCTGGCCCACATGCCGGCCTCAGCGCACGACGTCGCACCATGACCCAATGGGCCTTGCACGGAGGTAGGTGAGAAGTGGAGCAAGGGATCAGGCTTGACAAGTCGCTGGTCGCGCGCGGCCGCGAGGCGGCCAGGGCCATCGCCGACGACGTCTGGGAGCACATCGACGCTCACACCACCGACTCAGTGGAGCGAGCGACGCTGCGGCTCATGGGTGTGGTCGGTGTCAACGAGATCGATGTGCCACTAGTGAACGTCGTCGTCGAGCATGGCCGCGATCTGCTCAGTGGCGGCATCATGGCTCCGTTCGTCGATCTCATGATGCGGAGCGACAGAGGCGCTCAGGAGGCGGCAGAGGGGATCGCCTCGGGCCAGTTGGAGCTAGCCGCGGTGCCGGCCGAGCGTAGAGAGGCTGTCGAGAAGCGAGCGGTCGAGCTAGCTCGTGAGGGTGTCGGCCGCATCGACGCCGTGCGTCGCCGCAGGGAAGAGTTGGTCGCAGGCCTCAGTGACCCCGTGAAGCCCTGGCTCTACGTCATCGTGGCCACGGGCAACATCCACGAGGACCTTGCCCAGGCCAAGGCCGCCGCTCGGGCCGGCGCCGACGTAGTCGCCGTCATCCGGACGACCGCGCAGAGCCTGCTCGACTACGTGCCGTTCGGCCTCACCACCGAGGGCTTCGGCGGTACGTACGCCACCCAGGAGAACTTCAGGCTCATGCGCCAAGGCCTGGACGAGGTCGGTGAGGAGCTGGGTCGCTACGTACGCCTCTGCAACTACGCGAGCGGACTGTGCATGCCAGAGATCGCAGCGATGGGATCGCTGGAGCGGCTCGACATGATGCTCAACGACTCCATGTACGGGATCATCTTCCGCAACATCAACATGGAGCGCACGTTCGTTGACCAGTATCTTGCCCGCATGCTCAACGCTCGTGCGGGCATCATCATCAACACCGGCGAGGACAATTACTTGACCACCGCTGATGCGTTCGAGAAGGGCTACACCGTCATCAGCTCAGACCTCATCAACGAGGAGTTCGCCAAGCGCGCCGGCCTCGAGCCATGGCAGATGGGCATCGGTCACGCCTTTGAGATCGACCCGGCCACGCCGGACCAAGTCGTCTACCAGATCGCCGATGCTCAGCTCGTCCGCCAGCTCTTCCCGGACGCCACGCCCAAGTACATGCCGCCGACCAAGTACATGACCGGCGACATCTTCATGGGTCACATCATCGACGCCATGTTCAACTTCGTCGG
>CAYMTC010000022.1:6875-7202 GCA_964393265.1 uncultured Thermoleophilia bacterium | reverse complement strand
CGTCGGGGTGTTCACGGGCCAGGAGATCCAGTTACTGGGCATGCTCACTGAGGCACTGCACACTCCCCTGCTGCAGGATCGCTACCTGAGCGTCAAGAACGCCAAGTACATCTTCGAGGGCTGCCGCCACTTGAGGGACGAGGTAGAGATCAGGCAGGGCGGCATGATCGAGACACGCGCCAATGACACTCTGGTCAAGGCTGTGGACCAGCTCGAACGCGTCAGAGACGTCGGGCTCTTCAGGGCGCTTGAGAGAGGCGAGTTCGCGGACGTCAAGCGTGACCCGGGCGAGATCGGAAGAGCACACGTCTGAACTCCAGTCACGAG
>CAYMTC010000022.1:0-6865 GCA_964393265.1 uncultured Thermoleophilia bacterium | reverse complement strand
GTATGTCAACGCCTTCTACCCCGCGCTTCGTGAGAAGTGCCCCACCGGTCAGCCCGTCGGACCCGAGCCGGCCAAGCGAGCAGCGCGGAAGGAAGGGGGTCGCTGATGCTCGTCAAGCCATACGGAGACACGCGCGACGACGGCGTCATACAGCTCTCGTTCACGCTGCCGATCGCCTACTCGCAGAAGGCGCCCGATGTCGGCAAGCAGTACCTGGAGAAGATGGGACTCCATGACGTGGCTGTGGCTGAGGTGACGCCGATCGACCCCGAGTTCACCTTCTACGTGGCGTACGCCCGCAGTGATGTGACGATCGATCCTGAGGAGGTCAAGGGTGACTACCTTGAACTCGAGGAGATGGACTACTACACGGTCAACGACTTCATCCGGGAGAAGCTGGGACGCAAGCTCGTCGTGGTAGGAGCGGCGATCGAGAGCGACGCTCATACGGTGGGCATCGACGCGATCTTGAACATGAAGGGCTTCGCCGGCAACTACGGCTTGGAGCGCTATTCCGAGATGGAGGCTTACAACCTGGGATCGCAGATCCCGTGTGAGCAGCTGCTCAAGTTCGCCCTCGAGAAGGACGCGGACGCCATCCTCATCTCACAGATCGTCACCCAGAAGAACGTGCACGTTCAGCATCTCACCAAGATGATCGAGCTGCTGGAGGCCGAGGGCGTCCGCGAACGCTTCATCCTGGTGGTCGGCGGGCCACGCATCAACAACGCGTTTGCCAAGGAGCTGGGCTACGATGCCGGCTTCGGCCCACGCACCACGCCGGTACAGGTGGCGTCCTTCTTGGCCCAAGAGGCGAACCAGCGACGTGCCGGTTGAGCATCGGGCGAGGACTCCACGGGTACTCGGCCTCCGGGGCCCAGGTACAGTCCGGGAGCGAACGAGACACTACGTAGTCTTACTAAGTTAGGAGGAATGCAGTGGCTGACAACGACGTCGTCGTCCTTTCTGCCGTCAGGACCGCCCAGGGGCGTTTCCAGGGTGGCTTCTCCACAACGTCCGCCGTGGACCTTGGCGTAGTCGCCATGCGCGAGGCGCTTGAGCGCGCGAACGTCACCGGCGACCAGTTGGACGAGGTGCTCTACGGGAACGTCATGCAGGCCGGCCTTGGCCAGAACGTGGCGCGTCAGGCCGAGCTGAAGGCGGGGATCCCGGACAACGTCCCGGCAGTGACCGTCAACCGCGTCTGCGTCTCGAGCGCCACCGCTCTCGCGTGGGCGGCCACCAACATCAAGGCGGGCGAGGGCAGCCTGTACCTCGTAGGCGGCACTGAGAACATGACGCGCGCGCCGTGGCTGCTGCAGAACGGCCGCAGCGGGTACCGCATGGGCATGCCCTCCGACAAGATCTACGACTCCATGGTGGTCGACGGTCTCTGGTGTGCCATGGGCAACTACCATATGGGCTTGACCGCCGAGAACCTCAGCGAGCGCTTCGGGATCAGTAAAGAGGAACAGAACGCGATCGCCTACGAGAGCCAACTGCGCGCCAGTACTGCCATCAAGCAGGGGTACTTCAAGGAGGAGATCGTCCCTGTGCTCGTGCCTCAGCGCAAGGGCGATCCCAAGGTCATCGACACCGACGAGTGCCCCCGCGAGACGACACCTGAGGCGCTGGCCAACCTCAAGCCGGTCTTCAAGGAAGGCGGAGTGGTCACCGCCGGCAACTCGTCCGCGATCGCCGACGGCGCCAGCGCCATGGTGGTCGCCTCTCGCGCCAAGGCTATGGAGTTGGGCCTCAAGCCGATCGCTCAACTAGTGACCATGGCGACCGCTGCGTGCGACCCCGCGATCATGGGCTACGGCGAGACGCTCGCGGGCAAGGCAGCCCTCAGCAAGGCAGGTCTCACGCCGAAGGACATAGAGCTGGCCGAGCTCAACGAGGCCTTCGCTTGCGTCGCCGCTCTGGCCATCCGGGAACTGGAGCTCTCGAAGGACATCGTGAATGTCAGCGGCAGCGCAGTGGCCTTGGGGCACCCGCTGGGCAACACCGGCACCCGTATGATCGTGACCCTCATTCATGGCCTCAAGCGTCTTGGCAGAGAGCTTGGCCTGACGTCCGCGTGCGTCGGTGGCGGACAAGGTGCGGCCAGTGTCATTCGGATGGAAAGCTGACCGAGTACGACTCTTCTTCAGCGTGCGGCCAAGCGTAGCCGCACGCGGGTTGCACACCGCTGTACCCCTGTAGGAGGCGCACATGAAGGAAGGCAACAAGTACGGCGCACACCGCGTCATCGAGCCCCAGGGCGTCTTGCCGCAGCCGGCCTGGCGTGTCGACAACACGATGGAGATCTACGACAACGAGATCCTCATCGAGGTGGACACTCTCAACATAGACGCGGCGAGCTTCACGCAGATCGAGGAGGCTGAGGGCGGCGACGTCAAGAAGATGGCTGCCCACAGCCTCGACATCATCGCCAAGCGCGGCAAGCACCATAACCCGGACACGGGATCTGGCGGCATGCTCCTCGGCAGCGTCAAGGAAATCGGGCCCAAGCTGAAGGACCGCGACCTCAAAGTGGGCGACCGCATAGCCACGCTGGTCTCGCTGTCGCTGACTCCGCTCAAGGTCGACGAGATCATCTCAGTCGACAAGGAGACCTGCCAAGTGAAGGTCAAGGGCCAGGCCATCCTGTTCGAGAGCGGCATCTACGCCAAGATCCCTGCCGACATGGACGAGGCGCTGGCGCTGGCCGTGTTGGATGTCGCCGGGGCGCCAGCGCAGGCCGCCAAGCTGAGCCGGCCCGGTCAGACTGTGTTCATCGTAGGTGCTGGGGGTAAGTCGGGCTTGCTCTGTGCCTACGAAGCGCGCAAGCGCGTCGGCATCACCGGAAAGGTGATCGGTCTGGTCCACGGCGACGCTGGCAAGAAGCGTCTGGAACGCACCGGGTTCGCTGACGTGATCATCCAGGGCTCGGCAGTGGATCAGCTCTTCGTGTACGAGGGGGTCATGAAGGCCACCGACGGAGAGCTCGCGGACCTCACCATCAACTGTGTCGACATCCCCAACACGGAGATGTCATCGATCCTGGCCACCAAGGACGACGGCACTGTCTACTTCTTCAGCATGGCGACGAGTTTCACTTCAGCCGCGCTCGGTGCAGAGGGCATCGGTCACGATGCCGTCATGATCATCGGCAACGGCTACACCCGTCACCATGCCGAGATCGCGCTGAACTGCGTCCGTGAGAGCCCTATCCTCATGCAGGTGTTCCAGGAGGTCTACGCGAGCGGGTCCGGCCAGCCCGAGGCGGTCGGCCTCAGGGCCTGACACCTTCTCAATAGCGCAGAGAGCTACTCTGCAGCCCGGGGGCGACTGTCAGTCGCCCCCGGGCTGATCTCTTCTTGACCCGGTCGGCCGTGCAGAGGCCTGGAGTGCGCCCTAAGACCGCGACCTGGAGTGAGCCGCGGGCATCGCGCACGGGGTCTGGGACTGTTTCACGTGAAACACCCGACGTACCTCCGCACTCACACGTCACACTCACGATCAGTGACTCGCCCCGCGTCGTGCCACGCCGCCCCGGCCGCGTCTCTCCCGCGCCGCGTGACCTCGCACTGCACAGTCCCCGTGCACTGCGTCCACGGCATCTCTAGCCGCCCCCAGGACACTCCCACCGCCTCATCGGCTGCGTCACGTCTCCACGCTCGAGTCCGGTGTCGTCTCTGCTACACTCGGTCCAGCGCACTGGAGGTCACCCCATGGCTATCGATGACATCATGGCCGCACTGGCCAGCGTCAAGGACCCCGAACTCGGCCGCGGCCTCGTCGAACTGGGCATGGTCCGCGACCCATTCGACGATGAAGACCGCATCGGGGCTACGATCGTCCTCACCACAGCTGCTTGCCCTCTCCGCAATCGGATACAGTCGGACGCAGAGGCCGCCCTCAAGCCTCTCGCTGCCGGACGCGCCATCGAGATCAAGCTCTCCTCTATGTCGCCTCAGGAGCGCGCCAAAATGGCTTCCGATCTCGACGCCCGCCATGCACTCGTCAAGTCTCTCTTCGGACCTGGTTCAAGGACTCGCACCATCGCCGTCGCGAGCGGCAAGGGCGGTGTCGGCAAATCGACCGTTACCGTCAATCTAGCCGTCGGCCTCGCGGCCCTGGGGCATGAGGTCGCTCTCATCGACGCAGACATCTACGGACCCACAGTCCCCCTCATGCTCGGCCTTCCAGTGGTCCCTCTGGAAACGCGCGACGGCAAGCTCGTGCCGCCCGAGCGCCACGGAGTCAAGGCGGTCTCCATCGCCCTCTTCCTGCGCGACAACGAGCCCGTGGTCTGGAGGGGCCCCCTGCTCGCCCGCGCCATAGAGCAGTTCCTGGGCGATGTGGCCTGGGGCTCCCCGGAGTACCTCCTCATCGACCTCCCCCCCGGCACGGGCGACGTTGCTCTCACCATCGCCCAGATGATCCCCGCAGCCGAGATGCTTATTGTCACCACCCCCCAAGAGGTAGCCTCCACCGTCGCGTCAAAGGCCGCGAAGATGGCGCGCCTCACTCACCACACCATCCTCGGCATCGTCGAGAACATGGCGTACTTCGACTGTCCCACGTGCGGCACCCGTCACTTGCTCTTCGGGCAAGGCGGCGGTCACGAGTTGGCCAGGGCCATGCAGACCCGACTCCTCGCCAGGATCCCACTCGAAGAGGCTACGCGGCACGGCGGCGACATCGGCTCCCCAGCCGTCTTGGATCCCGACAGCCCGTCGGGTGAGATCTTCCGAGAGCTGGCCCGTACAGTGGATGCCACACCTCCGCAAGCGGCCCCACCGGCCGAGTCCGATACCACCGCCACATAGCACCCTCGCCGTGTGAGCATTCCCTAGCCGGCCCCCTCCACGGGGTGTGCTCTTGCCCCTGCGCCCGTCCAGCCGGACCGACCACACACCGCGGCGTGTTCTCGGCCTATTCACCGAGCACAGTACCTGACACGCCCTCCGCCCATCCGTCTCGTCTGGGCCACACCACAGACGGCACCCCGCTGCCGCAGCCGTGTCCTCTTCCTTCATGGCCTGGGAGCTTTGGCTAAGTTCTGCTATGCTCACTGCGAGCGTCACCTATGGCAGTCCGCCCAGACACCACCCAGCCTACGTGGCTGAGACTCCAGGAGGCAGCAGCCTACCTCGGCGTCAGCGCCAACACCCTACGCCGCGCCGCCGACGCGGGCCGCATGCCCTGTCGCCGCACCCCCGGCGGCCACCGCCGCTTCCTCCTTTCAGATATCCAGGAGTACCTCCTCGCCACCTCGGCTCGCCGATCGACTGCCCGCTGCGCCGCTCCCGCCTCTCCCGATCAGCCTCAGTCGACTAGACAGGATGCCCCTTCACTCGCGCCCCGCCCGGGCGACGCGACGATCCCTACACCCGGCCCTGATACCACCCTCACCTCGCCCTCTGGTCACCCTGCGGTCCACCTCTCATCTGCTGCCGCCGAGCACCTCATGCTCTTGGCTAGGTCCGCCGCCAGCGGCTTGGACCTGCCGCTCGTACTGATCGCCTGGCGCCTCGACTCCGACTCCGCGCTCATCGTCGCCTCTCATCCGCCCGACTCCGTCCCGCCGCTTGGCCTTCGTGCTGGAGACGTAGCACCGCTGCGCCTCATCCCTCTCGCTGCTGACATCCTCGCCCTCGGCAAACCGATCATCTGTGACGATCTCACCCAGCCCACGGAACAGTTGACCACCTCTATCGACTACTTTCATAAGGTCCTTGGCCTCACGGCCGCTGCAGGAGCTCCCCTCATGGACGGCGGGCGTGCAAGCGGTCTTCTCCTCTGCACCACCACCACGTCTCCCCGCTCGTTCAGCGCCGCAGACGTGGCCTTTCTCGAACAGGTCGCCCACCAGGCAGCTGCGACCTGTGTCTCTCAAGAGTCGCCTTCGCTCACCCCGCCTGCTCCGGGGAGTGTGCGCCCACACGCACCGGAGCGCGCTATCCCCGCAGCCACCCCCCGAGCTCATCGCATCGGGCCACGCCTCTCCGGGAACCCCGACGAGCACCTCGACGCTGTGGCCGGCCTCGCCTCCCGTCTGCTCCATGCGAAGTCCGCAGCCATCGTCGCCGACGCGGAGGGCCGCCTCCACACTCTAGCCACGGCCCCCGCCAGCGGCACCACCGATCGATCCGCAGCACCCTGGTCAGAGCGCGCTCTGACGATCCTGCAGCGTCTCCGCTCCCGCGGCTACGACCGTCTACCCCCGACACTGCCGCACGACGCCGTCGGCACCCAGCTGCGCATCCTGCCACTACCCTTCGACGGTCACACCCTCGCCTACCTCCTCTACGAGGACGACGGCTCTGGGCAGTCCCCATCCGCGGACCTGGATGCTCTCGCCTCCCTGCTCGGCCGCGCCGTCCATTCGCACCAGGAGTCTTCACGGCTCACCACACGGGTCACCGCTCTTGAGGCCGTCATCGACGCGAGTGTCGAAGACCGTGCCCTTCTAGACTACTCCGCGATCCTGCGAGCCACGGCGAAGCGCCTCTCCGAGCTGGCTCGCGCGCCCGTCGTCGACATCTACGCCGTCGAAGGGTCCGTCCTGAGAGCCCTCGTGAGTTATGAGAAGGGGGGTTTCGACACCGGCTGGCAGGATGTCGTCCTTCCACTCGATCGGTACCCTTGCAGCAGACGCGCCGCGCGCACCGGCACCATCGCCCGCGCCACCAGCCTCGACGACCCCGTGCTCACCCCCGAGGGCAGGTCGTCCCTCGAGAAGTGGGGCTATCAATCACAGGTCTCCGCACCCCTCATGGCTTCCGGAAGAGTCCTCGGCCTGATCGAGGTCTCCGACTACGTCCCGCGCGAGATCGGAAGAGCACACGTCTGAACTCCAGTCACCGCTCATTAT
>CAYMTC010000021.1:0-13010 GCA_964393265.1 uncultured Thermoleophilia bacterium | reverse complement strand
CTGGTGGCCTTCGGCGCGTTCGTCGAGATCTACGCCGGCATCGAGGGCCTGGTGCACATCTCCGAGCTGGCCAACCGTCACGTGGAGCGGCCCGACGAGATCGTGGCTGTCAACCAGAATATCGCCGTCAAGATCATCGAGATCGACAGCGACCGCCGCCGTCTCAGCCTCAGCATCAAGCGTGTCGACGGTCAGCCGCAGGCGCAGATGCCCTCCGAGGACGTCGGCGCGGAGGCGCCGGCTCAGGAGGCTCCGGCCGGCGCTGAGGCGGCCAGCGAGGGCTCAGAAGAGCAGCTGGCCCAGGCGCAGCAAGCCGAGGAGACGAGCGGTGACAAGGTGGCGGCCGAGCCTGTCGCGCAAGACGCCGAGGCCGAGCCTGTCGCGCAAGACGCCGAGCCCGAGCTCACCCAGGCTCCTCAGCCGGTCGCCGACGACGAGCCCACCCCCGAGCTGGGTCTCAGCGACGACGTCTTCCCCGTAGAGGCCGAGTCAGCAGACCAGGGTGCTGACGTGCCGCAGGAGGCATGAACCGGGAGTCACCGGCCGCTCATGTCCTCAGTCGCCGATCGTCATCGTCCGGCTGTCGAGCCGGAGCAGTTCGAGTGCGTGTTCGTCCACCAGCCGCCACGGCTGGCGGTCACGGGCGGCATCGGCGGTGGCAAGTCCACGGCCCTGGCCTACCTGCGTGAGCTCGGCGCCGCCACGCTTTCCAGCGACGCTGTCGTCCACGAGGTGTACTCGCGGCCTGAGGTGATCGCTGCCGTCAAAGGACGCTTCGGCGAGCAGGTCCTGGCAGGCGGAGCTGTCAACCGCACGGCGCTCGCCAACGTGGTGTTCCAGGACGGCGAGGCGCTCCAGTGGCTCGAGCAGTTCACCCATCCTCTCGTGCGAGCGCGGATCGAGGAGTGGGCGCAGCAGTGTCAGAGTCTGCGTCCTGCGCCCGAGCTCCTCGCTGTGGAGGTGCCGCTGTACTTCGAGTCAGGCACCATGATCGATCTCTTCGACTGCGTGCTGCTGGTCACGGCGCCGGCCGAGGTCCGCCGGCGCCGGCTCACGGCCAAGCTCACGCCGGACGAGTTCGACAGGCGGTCTGGGTACCAGATGCCCGAGGCCCAGAAGACCGAGCGCAGTCACTTCGTCGTCGAGAACACTGGGTCGCGGGCGGACATGCGGCGAGAGATCGCCGAGGTCGTCGCGTCGATCATCAGCAACGCCCGAGGTGAGGGGGGCAGCAGGTCTCAGGAGCCGCGCCGGTCCCCCGGCGAGGGGCCGGCCAGCGCCCATCCGGCACCGGGAGACGCGGCCTCGTGAGGCGGGCGGTGCTCGTCGTCGGGCTGCTGGTGGCAGCGCTCGGCGGGGTCGCGGCTTGGAGCACCCTGCCGCGCTGGTACCACACGTGGATGCCTGCGCCCGTGGGCCGCACGGCGTTCCCGCTCAAACACGTCGACGCCGTGTGCGACGGGGCGGGTCGTCACGACCTCCAGCCGGCGCTGGTAGCGGCCGTCATCTACGTCGAGAGCCGATTCGACGCTGATGTGCGGTCCGCGAGCGGCGCGGTCGGGCTCATGCAGGTGTTGCCGCAGACGGCCCGTGAGATAGCGGCGCAGACCGACGGCTTCCGCTTCCGGGTCGCCGATCTTGGCAGCCCCGCCGTGAACGTGCGGTACGGCTGCTACTACCTCCGCGAGTTGCTCGATCGCTACCACGGTTCGTTGGTGAGTGCTCTGGCCGCCTACAACGCGGGAGCGGCCAGGGTCGAGCGCTGGCTGAAGGAAACCGACGGCGCACTCACTGCGGCCAAGATCCCCTTCAGCGAGACGCGCCGTTACGTGACCGAGGTCCTGCGAGCACGCGAAGTCTACGCGCACCTCTACGGGACCCGACTGCAGGCTGCGTCGGCGCGCGGCGCGTCCACGGCGCTGGACGCCGGGCCTTCGCGTCTCGTCGGCGGCATCATGGCTGCTGCTGCTCCTGCCGCTACTCGGTGACCGCCAGGTCCTCTGCACAGCAGTCGTCGCGTCGCGAACGCGCGACCATACCCGCGGCAGCGCAGTAGTCCTTGCGAACGTACGTTCGCTTTGCTAGCATGCCGGTGTGACGAGCTTCGCGGTACAGGCAGACTACGCGCTCACCGGCGACCAGCCGCGGGCGGTCGCCGCGCTCTCTCAGGGCGTGGAGCGCGGCGACCGCTTCCAGACGCTGCTCGGAGTCACCGGCTCCGGCAAGACGTTCACCATGGCCAACGTCATCGCCGACGTGCAGAAGCCGACGCTCGTCATCGCCCACAACAAGACGCTGGCGGCGCAGCTGTGTAACGAGTTCCGCGAGTTCCTGCCAGACAACGCGGTCGAGTACTTCGTCAGTTACTACGACTACTATCAGCCAGAGGCGTACGTGCCGGCGCAGGACCTCTACATCGAGAAGGACAGCAGCCGTAACGACGAGATCGACAGGCTGCGCCACGCGGCCACCAGTGCACTCTTCCTGCGACGAGACGTGGTCATCGTCGCCAGCGTCAGCTGCATCTACAACCTTGGCTCCCCAGAGGAGTACCTCGCCAGCATGGTCCTCCTCGCTGCTGGCGAGCAGGTAGAGCGGGACGACGTGCTGCGCCGCCTGGTGGATGTCCAGTACGCGCGCAACGACTTCGACCTGGCGCGCGGCAAGTTCCGCGTGCGCGGCGACTCGGTGGAGGTGTGGCCGGCAGACGACGAGACCGCGCTGCGCGTCTCGTTCTGGGGCGACGAGATCGAGAGCATCGCGCGCTTCGACCCAGTCTCCAACGAGGTCGTCGAGCGCCTGCGCTACGCCACGATCTACCCGGCCACGCACTTCGTGGTGTCCGGCCCCAACGTCGAGCGAGCGCTCGAGGAGATCAAGCACGAGCTGAACGAGCGTGTCGCCTACTTCGAGAGCAAGGACAAGCTGCTCGAGGCGCACCGTCTGCGTCAGCGCACGCTCTACGACATGGAGATGCTGCGCGAGCTGGGGTTCTGCAACGGCGTCGAGAACTACAGCCGGGTCTTGGCGGGGAAGCCGCCTGGGGCATCACCAGACTGCCTGCTCGACTACTTCCCGGACGACTTCCTGTGCTTCATCGACGAGAGCCACATGACGGTGCCCCAGATCGGGGGTATGTACGAGGGCGACCGTTCCCGCAAGCAGACGTTGGTCGACTACGGTTTCCGTCTACCCAGTGCTCTCGACAACAGGCCATTGCGCTGGGACGAGTTCCTGGAGCGTGTGCCGCAGATCGTCTTCGTCAGCGCTACCCCCGGGCCCTTCGAGATGGCCAATAGCCTCAACGTCGTGGAGCAGGTCATCCGGCCCACGGGGCTGGTGGACCCGGTCGTCGAAGTGCAGCCCACCGAGGGTCAGATCGACCACCTCATGGAGCAGGTCAGGCGCCGTGTGGAGCGCGACGAGCGGGTCTTGGTCACTACGCTCACCAAGCGTATGGCCGAGGACCTCACCGACTACCTCATCGAGAACGGCTTCCGGGCGCGCTACTTGCACAGCGAGATAGACACGCTCGAGCGCATCCAGATCGTGCGGCAGCTGCGGCTCGGCGAGTTCGACATCCTGGTCGGCATCAACCTGCTGCGCGAGGGGTTGGACCTCCCCGAGGTGACGCTGGTGGCCATCCTGGACGCGGACAAGGAGGGTTTCCTGCGCGGACAGACCAGCCTCATCCAGACTATCGGTCGGGCGGCGCGTAACGTCGGCGGCACCGTGATCATGTACGCCGACAAGATGACCGCGGCCATGCGCACGGCGATCGACGAAACGAACAGACGCCGCAGTCTACAGATGGCCTACAACGAAGAGCACGGCATCACGCCTAAGAGCATCGCCAAAGGCGTCAGCGACATCGCGATGCTCAGCTCGGCGAGCCCGTTGCCAAAGGGCAAGGGGCGAGCCCGGCGGGGGGCGGCAAAGGAAGCGGCCATGTCGGTGGAAGAGCTCGAGAAGCTCATCACCGACATGGAGGCCGAGATGTTCGCCGCCGCCGACCAGCTCAAGTTCGAGTACGCCGCCAAGCTGCGCGACGAGATCCGCGCCCTCTCGCGTGAGCTGGCGTCACGCAGGGGCGGCGCCTCGGTCCGCGAGCCAAGCCGCACGCCGCTTCCCGCTGCTTCACAGCGGCGTCTGGCAGGCGCGGATCCCGCGGAGGAGGCGGCAGACGCTGCTCGCCGTCGGGCCGGCGGACTGGATGCGGGGCGGGGCGGCGATCCCGAGACGAAAGCTCCAGCCGCCGAAGGTCCCGTCACCGCCCGCGGGCAGCGAAAGCCGTCGGGCCGCGGTCCGCGAACGGTCTCGAATCGCCGCCGCCGCGACCCACACGACTGACCGGGCAGCATGCTCTCACACAGCTGCGACTGCCAGGTGGCGCTCCTCATGTAGACGAGGCGGAGCACTCACTGCGGAGCGCCCACTGTCTAGCTGAGGACTAGCTCGTGTTCTGGCTCAGGGGTGTCGGCCGGTACCGGACGGCGACTGACCGAGGTCTCGGCCAGCGCAGGCTGCGAAAGGGGAAGAGCAGCCGCACCTCTTGCGAACGTATGTTCGTCTTGGTAGCATCGTCGGTGAGGGAGTGCAGCCCGTAGACCGCGTGTACCGCACTGCGCAGGGGGCGTATGACGCGGTCGGGTGGCGCGCCTAGAGACAGGCGGTATCCTGAGCAGGAGCCATGGCAGACAGCATCGTCATCACCGGCGCGCGCGAGCACAACCTCAAGGACATCTCGCTCGCTCTACCGCGCGACAAGTTCATCGTCATCACGGGCCTTAGCGGCTCCGGCAAGAGCTCGCTGGCCTTCGACACCATCTACGCCGAGGGTCAGCGTCGCTACGTCGAGTCACTGAGCGCCTACGCCCGGCAGTTCCTCGGACAGATGGACAAGCCCGACGTGGACTCCATCGAGGGCTTGTCGCCAGCCATCTCCATCGACCAGAAGACCACCTCGCGCAACCCTCGGTCTACCGTCGGCACGGTCACCGAGATCTACGACTACCTGCGGCTGCTCTACGCCCGTATAGGGCATCCGCACTGCCCGCAGTGCGGTCGGCCTATCGAGGGTCAAAGCGTGCAGCAGATCGTCGACCAGGTGATGGAGTTGGAGCCAGGTACTCGCTTCAGCGTGGTCGCGCCGCTGGTGCGCGGCCGCAAGGGCGAGTACGGCAAGCTGCTCAAGCACCTGGTCGCCGAGGGGTTCACGCGCGGCAAGGTCGACGGTGAGGTGGTGCTGCTCGAGGAGGTCGACGACCTGGACAAGCAGCACAGACACGACATCGGTGTCATCGTCGACCGTCTGGTCATGAAAGAGGGCCTGCGGCGGCGGCTCACCGACTCGGTGGAGACCGCCACCCAGCTCGCCGACGGCCTGGTCGAGGTGGGACTCGTGGATGGTCCCACGCTCACTTTCAGCGAGAAGTTCGCCTGCGTGCACTGTGGCATCAGCATCCCCGAGATCCAGCCCCGTGTGTTCAGCTTCAACAGCCCGCACGGCGCCTGTCCAGCGTGTCATGGCCTGGGTTCCACCCAGGAGATAGACCCAGACCTCATCGTGCCCGATCCCTCGCTCAGCATCAGCGAGGGCGCTCTGCTGCCGTACGGCGACATAGAGACGGGGTACATCACCGAGCTCATCAACACCATCGTCGCCACCTTCGGCATCGACCCGGACGAGTCGTGGGAACGCCTGCCGCAGGAGCATCGCGACCTGTTCCTCTACGGCACCGGCCATGACCGCATCCGCTTGCGTTACCGCAACTACGAGGGCAAGTGGCGCCACTACACCAGCAGCTTCGCCGGGTTCGTCAAGTACCTCAAGCGGCGCTACGACGAGACAGAGAGTGAGCTGGTCCGCGCCAAGATAGAGGAGTACATCTCCGAGCGGCCCTGCCCCGTGTGCCACGGCGCGCGTCTCAAACCCACCAGCCTCGCCGTCACGGTGGGTGAGAAGAACATCCACGAGTTCACGCTCATGAGCGTGCGCGAGGCGCTGCACTTCCTCGACGGGGTGCGCCTCACCGAGACCGAGCACCTCATCGGCGGCAGGGTCATCAAAGAGATCGGCGACCGCATGCGCTTCCTCGACAACGTCGGCGTGGGCTACCTCACCCTGCAGCGTGCTGCGGCCACACTCAGCGGCGGCGAGGCGCAGCGCATCAGGCTGGCCACGCAGATAGGCTCGGCGCTGGTCGGCGTCCTCTACATCCTCGACGAGCCCAGCATCGGCCTGCACCAGCGCGACAACCGGCGGCTCATCGACACCTTGCTGGGCCTTCGCGACCTGGGCAACACGGTCATCGTCGTCGAGCACGACGAAGAGACCATGCGCAGCGCCGACCATATCGTCGACATGGGCCCGGGCGCCGGCGAACACGGCGGCTGGGTCGTCGCCGAGGGGCCGCCGTCGCACATCGCCGCGCAGCCGCAGTCGGTCACCGGCGACTTCCTGGCAGGTCGCCGCAGCATCCCCGTGCCGGCGCAGCGGCGCCTACCCGCCAGATGGTTCACGGTGCGCGGCGCGCGTATGCACAACCTCAAGGCCATCGACGTCTCGTTCCCTGTCGGGGCGTTCACGTGCGTCACCGGCGTCAGCGGCTCCGGCAAGAGCACGCTCGTCAACGAGATCGTCTACAAGGGCATGGCGGCACGTCTCAACCGGGGCAGCAAGCTGCGTGCCGGGGCCCACGACGGCATCGACGGTGCCACCCACCTCGACAAGGTCATCGACATCGACCAGAGCCCCATCGGGCGCACGCCGCGCAGCAACCCAGCCACCTACACCGGCGTCTTCGACCACATCCGCCAGCTCTTCGCCAGCACCCCCGAGAGCAAGCTGCGTGGCTACAAGCCAGGGCGCTTCAGCTTCAACGTCAAGGGTGGCCGCTGCGAGACCTGTCGCGGCGACGGTCAGCTCAAGATCGAGATGCACTTCCTGCCCGACGTCTACGTGCCGTGCGAGGCCTGTCGGGGCAAGCGCTACAACCGCGACACGCTCGAGGTCTACTACAAGGGCAAGAACATCAGCGAGGTGCTCGACCTCAGCGTCGAGGAGGCGTGCGACTTCTTCGCCAACGTCCCCCGCATAGCGCGTCGCATGCGTACTCTGCGCGACGTCGGCCTCGGCTACATCAAGCTCGGCCAGCCCGCCACGACGCTCAGCGGTGGCGAGGCTCAGCGCGTCAAGCTGGCGGCCGAGCTCAGCAAGGTGGCCACAGGTCGCACGCTCTACATCCTCGACGAGCCCACCACGGGTCTGCACTTCGCCGACGTCCAGAAGCTGCTCGAGGTGCTGCAGCGGCTCGTCGACCAGGGCAACACCGTGGTCGTCATCGAGCACAACCTCGACGTCATCAAGTGCGCCGACTGGATCGTGGACCTAGGCCCCGAGGGCGGTGACGAGGGCGGCTGGGTGGTGGCCACCGGCTCGCCGGAGGAGCTCGCCGCCGACGGCAGCGGCTCGCACACGGCCGTCTTCCTGCGACGGGTGCTCGGTGCGGCAGCAGCACCCAAGGCGGCAGAGCCTGCGGCGGCAGAGGCCGACTTCGCGGACGAGGTGGCGCCCGGGGCCGCCATCACTGACGACGTCGACCTCGCACAGCATACGGGTGTCGCTGTGCGCAGCTCCGACAAGGCGGTCGCACACTAGCGGCACACGGCATGGCTTCAGCGGAGGCTCGCTGTGCAGTAGTGTGGCGGTCGTGGTGTCGTCGGTCGTGTCAGTGCCGGCGAGTAGAGAGCAAGCGAGAGGAGAGCTCTGATGGCCGTGACCATCACTCCCAAGACGACGATCGGCACGCTCATCAAAGAGTACCCGTTCCTACTCGACTACCTGGCGACATACGACCCCGACTTCGCGAGGCTCACCAATCCGGTGGCGCGGCGTACCGTCGGTCGTGTGGCGACGGTGCAGAAGGCGGCGGGGCTGGCAAACGTCAGCGTCGAGCGCCTGCTGTCAGACATCGCCGATGAGGTACAGGCGCGGACTGGCCAGCGGCCGCCGGTCCAGGAGACGGCGGCGGCCGCCATCGACCCGGTGCGCCAGGAAGAGCTCAAGGCGATCATCATGGAGTTGCACGCCGGCGCCACACCGCAGGACGTGCAGGCTCGCTTCGCGGAGCTCATCGAGGATGTGGAGGCGTCGGAGATCGCCACCATGGAGCAGGCGCTCATCGACGAAGGTCTGCCGGAGGAGGAGGTCAAGCGGCTCTGCGACGTCCATGTCCGTGTGTTCGCCGATGCGCTCGAAGGTCACGAGCCGCTGTCCATGCCAGCAGGGCACCCTGTCGACACCTTCCAGCGCGAGAACCGGTCACTGCAGCAGATCCTCCAGAGCGTGAAGGCCGTGGCCGATCGCATGGGTCCCGCGCCCCACGCCGATGACTGGCAGCGGCTCAAGCCCTCACTGGCAGATCTGCTGGAACGTCTCGCCGAGGTCGAGCGGCACTACGTGCGCAAGGAGAACCAGCTTTTCCCATATCTCGAGAAGCATGGGGTAGAGGGGCCGACCAAGGTCATGTGGGCGCTGCACGATGACATCCGCGCGGCCCTGAAGCGGGCTCGTGGGGCGGTGGATGGCGACCAGACGGCAGAGGCCGTCGCCGCCAGCCTCGAGACAGTGGCGTTGGCTACCGAGATGATCACCAAAGAGGAGATGATCTTGTTTCCCATGGCCGTCGACGAGCTGTCACAAGACGAGTGGGTGGCCATACGAGCCGGCGAGGGAGAGGTCGGGTACTCGTTCCTGGCCGGAGTCCCGCAGTGGCCAGCTCAGGAAGCGGCGGCTGAGTCAGCGGCGCCGGCCGCCGCGTCGGGCGGTGCGCTGCCTCTTCACACTGGCGTACTCACGTTGGCGCAGATCGACCTCATGCTGCGCGTGCTGCCGGTCGACGTCACGTTCGTGGACGAGCACGACGAGGTACGTTTCTACTCGGAGGGCGAGCGGGTGTTCCCGCGCTCGCCCGGCGTCATCGGACGCAAGGTCCAGAACTGCCATCCTCCGGCCAGTGTCCACAAGGTGAAGCAGATCGTCGAGGCCTTCCGCAACGGTGAGCAAGAGGCCGCCGAGTTCTGGCTCACTCTCGAGGGTAGGTTCGTGCACATCCGCTACTTCGCTGTGCGCGATGAGGCTGGTGCCTACCGGGGCGTGGTCGAGATGGTACAGGACGTCACGGATATCCGTGCCTTGCAGGGGCAGCGGCGTCTGCTCGATTGGTGAGGCGCGGCGCGGGACGATGTGCTGTCGGCTGGCGCGGTCGCCGCAGTGTGTCCTGCGGTAAGGACACCCTCCACGGCCGCATCGCTCTGTGCGTGAGCGCTGGCAGGGAGGAGTCATTTGCCCGAGACCTCTGACACGCAGAAGACAGACCGCATGTTCGGCGATGGCCGGGATCTTCGCGGCCGCCTGGCGGCGGTTCCCAGCGCGCCGGGCGTCTACCGGTTCCTCGACGTCGGCGGCCAAGCGCTGTACGTGGGCAAGGCCAAGGACCTCCGCAAGCGGCTGGCATCGTACTTCCGTGGTCCACAGAGCGCTCCCCTGGGTCGCATCGGTGAGATGGTCCGCCAAGCGACCGAGATCGAGTGGACGGTCACGGCGAGCGAGACCGAGGCGCTGCTCCTCGAGGACAACTTCATCAAGGAGGCACGGCCGCCGTTCAACGTACGTCTGCGTGACGACAAGAGCTACCCGTTCATCGAGATCACTCTCCGCGACGAGTGGCCACGGGTCCGCTTCGTGCGCGGTCAGCGGGTCCCCGGGAACCTGTTCTTCGGTCCGTACTCCAGCGCGCGCAAGGTGCGTGACACGTTGGAGACCCTGGGCCGCATCTTTCCGTACCGCAAGTGTCGTGGCGAGAAGCCAGGGCGCAGGAGCGGGTCGCCCTGTCTGCAGTACTCGATCAAGCGTTCGCTGGCGCCGTGTGACGGCCGCTGCACGCACGCCGAGTACATGGAGGTCATCGACCAGGTAGTGGCGTTCCTCCGCGGTCACATGAAGGAGGTCGCGCGGCGCATAGAGTCCGACATGAAAGCCGCCGCGGCAGCCCGTGAGTTCGAGCGGGCGGCGCTGCTCAGAGACCGCCTGCAGGCCGTCCGCCACGTCGCCGAGAGGCAGGCTGCGCGGGTGGCCGACGAGGCGGCCTTCGACGTCGTAGCGCTGCACCTCGGCGCTGCGGCCGAGGCCAACGCCCAGGTGCTGCGCGTGCGCGAGGGGGCGCTGGTCGAGCGTCAGACGTTCTTCCTCCAGAACGTCGGCGGCCGCGAGCCTCTCGAAGTGCTCGAGGAGTTCCTGCTCGACTACTACTGGGAGGGTTCAGGCGTGCCCCCGGAGGTCCTTGTGGACGTCGACGACGACACGGAGGGCCTTGCCGCGGTCCTGGCGGAGCGGCGCGGCCGACGGGTCGTCGTGCGGCGACCTCAGCGCGGCGCCAAACGACGCTTGTTGCAGCTGGCACAGCGCAATGGCGAGCTTGCGGCGCAGTCCGAACGTGTACGTGTGGCAAGTGGGCGTGAGGCGCGAGAAGAGGCGTTGCGGCGCCTCCAGGACGTGCTCCATCTACCGGGGCTGCCGCTGCGCATCGAGTGCTACGACATCTCCAACTTGGGCGAGTCGTATCCCGTCGGCTCCATGGTGGTGTTCGAGGGCGGCCGAGCGCGCAAGGGGCACTACCGCACCTTCGCCATCCGCGATGCGCGCGGCCAGGATGACTTCGCGATGATGCGCCAGGTGGTGGCACGTCGACTGGCGCGGCTACGAGCGGCCGCTCCCTCGTCCATGCCAGTGGCCCAGGACGAGGTCACGGGCGGCGAGCGCCATCTGTCGTCGCCGGCGGTCGGCTACGACGAAAGCTTCGCGGTGACGCCCGACCTGCTGCTCATCGACGGTGGTGGGGGGCAAGTGACTGCAGCCGTGGCCGGCATGCGTGACGCCGGCGTCCGCGTGCCGGTGGCAGGACTGGCAAAGCAGAGGGAGGAGGTGTTCGTGCCGGGGCGCCGCGAGCCGGTGCCGCTGGCTGCCGACGACCCGGCCTCACTGCTGCTGCAGCGGGTACGCGACGAAGCGCACAGGTTCGCGGTGAGCTACCATCGTAAGCGTCGTGATGCCACGGCGCGGGCATCTCTCTTCGACGAGATCAGGGGTGTCGGTCCGGTGCGCCGGCGTAGGATAGTCGAGTACTTCGGCAGTCCGCAGAGGGCGCTTGCCGCCACGCGTGAGGAGCTCGAATCGGTACCTGGTCTGCCGGGTAAGGTGGCGAGGGAGATCTATGAGCAGCTGCACCGCATCAGATGAGCTTGGGGTGCCCTTGACTAAGGCGCCTGCTCAGCCGTCGCCAGTCGGTGCGCATGCCGCACGACTCACGGTCAGCGGCCTGAGGGTGAGCGCGTTTCACACGCCGTGGGGTACCGGGCACATCGCGCTGTCCGACGATCTGCCGTTCGAGCTCGAACTGCCCGACGGTGCTGCGGGTCGCGTGTCTACCGGCCTCGAGGTTCGCGCGGGTAGTCCTGGCGCAGATGGCTTGGCCACGGGGTCGGCACGCAGTGTGCCGGGGCAGAGCGAACGGCTCTGGGCGGTGTTGCTGGAGCGCTACTTCGGCGGCGAGCCCGTGGCTTTCCCTCTCGATGTGCACCAGTTCTGCCGCGCGCACGGCTTCACCGCTTTCGAGTGCTCGGTGTACCACGCTTTGGCGCACGTGCCCTACGCCACGCCGGTCTCGTACCGCGATCTTGCGGTGGCGGCAGGCCGTCCACTGGCGTGGCGGGCTGTCGGCAGCGCTATGGCCCTCAATCCCTTGCCAGTGGTCTTGCCCTGCCACAGGGTCGTGCGCAGCGACGGTACTCTAGGCCAGTACGGGGAAGACCCGCGCTGGAAGCGACGGCTCCTCGAGCTCGAGGGGGTCAAGGTCGTCGGCGGCAAGGGCGCGCCGGCGTCCCAGGGTCGTCTGGCCTCGCCGGCGCTGGTCCATACCTCGCAGGGAGGTCGGCGGTGACGCTCTACGCCCAGGGCCCGCGGTTCGTGATCGTCACGGGTCTGTCTGGCGCAGGCAAGACGCAGGCCCTGGACGCGTTCGAGGACGGCGGCTACTTCTGCATCGACAACTTGCCGCCGCAGTTGGTCCCTACCGTGGTCGACCTGTTCCGGCGTGAGGGCAGCAAAGTCGACCGCGTGGCCGTGGTCTGTGACGCTCGCGGCGGCGAGTACTTCGGCCAACTGGGCCACATGCTCGAGGAGCTGCGCGAGCGCGACGTCGACTACAGACTGGTGTTCCTGGAAGCCTCGAACGAGGCGCTGGTGCGGCGCTTCAAGGAGACACGTCGGCGGCATCCGCTGGCTGCCGATGGCTCTGTGCTCGACGGTATCCGCGCCGAGCGCAAGCTCCTCTCGGCACTGCGCGAGCGCGCCAGTCTCATCATCGATACGGGCACGCTGTCGGTACAGCAGCTGCGGGCACGGCTCAATGACGAGCTCATCGGCGAGGGTCGCAGGCCCGTCATCGTCTTCGCCTTCGTCTCTTTCGGCTACAAGTACGGCATCCCCATCGACGCCGACCTGCTGCTCGACGTGCGCTTCCTACCTAACCCCTACTGGGATCTTGACCTGCGTCCACTGAACGGCCTGCACACGCGTGTCATCGACTTCGTCACGGCGTCAGAGGGCTACAGTGACTACATGGACCGGCTGTATCCGCTGCTCGACTTCCTGTTCCCGCGCTACGCCGACGAAGGCAAGGCCCACCTCACGGTGGGGGTCGGCTGCACGGGTGGCAAGCATAGGTCGGTTGTCATCGCCGCTCAGCTGGCGCAGCGGTACCGTGAGCAGGGGTACTTCACCATAGTGCGGCATCGTGACATCGCCAGGGACTAGGTCCGGCGGGCCGACGGTGCAGGGGACGAAGCTGTCGTCGCGGAGGGTGCCATGAGCGAGCGCGATCGGCGAGGTGAGATGAGGTACCGAGATCGGAAGAGCACACGTCTGAACTCCAGTCACCGCTCATTATCTC
>CAYMTC010000020.1:0-13147 GCA_964393265.1 uncultured Thermoleophilia bacterium | reverse complement strand
CGCTGCTCCCTGTATGGCAGCCGAAGGCGACCACAGGCCGGCCGGACGGCACCAGGCTGGCCAGCTCCACGCGGAGCGCACGGGTACCTGTCCCGCGCTGCGATGGCACGCAACCGCGTGGCGACTGGCGCGAGGTCGATCAGCCATACTCCGCCGAGCAGGCCATGACAGAGGCACGCCGCTGCCTCGACTGCGCCGTCTGCGCAGACTGCGGGGCCTGCACTCTGGTCTGCCCGGCGAACGCCATCGACTTCTCTCAGAGCGAGACGACGGAGGAGCTGACTGTCGGGGCGGTCATCTTGGCCACAGGCCACAAGGAATTCGACGCGCGGCGCAAGGTGGCGCTGGGCTACGGTCGCTACCCCAACGTGCTCACCCAGAGCCAGTTGGCGCGGCTCACGTCGGCCGCCGGGCCGACCGAGGGTCAGGTATTGCGGCCCAGCGACGGGCAGCCGCCGCGCAATGTCTTCATGCTGCAGTGTGTCGGCTCGCGCGACTGTAGCAGCACGGGAAACGAGCACTGCTCCGCCATCTGCTGCCTCTTCGCCACGCTGCACGCCTCCTTGATCAAGCAGTACGACCAGTCCATTGAGGTGACGATCGGCTACACGGACCTTCGCGCGCCGGGGAAGGCGCACGAGGAGTACTACCGGCTGGTGCAGAGTCGCGGCGTGCGATACGTGCGCAGCCGGGTCGGCGAGATTCTCCAGGAGCCAGACAAGAGCCTGCGCGTACGCTTCGAGGACACCGTCACCGGCCGCAAGTTCGACGAGCGGTACGACATGGTGGTGCTCTCCGCCGGCATCGAGGCGTCGGAGGGCACGCGAGACATCGCACATGTGGTCGGTGCACAGACTGGGGCAGCCGGGTTCATCCGTGAGTACCACCCTAAGCTGAGACCTGTGGACACCCAGCGAGCCGGCGTTTTCGTCTGCGGCACGGCCCAGGGGCCGAAGAGCATCCCCGATTCCATAGCTCAAGCGAAGGCGGCGGCGGCCCGCGTGGTGAGCATGCTCAGCACGGGATTCGTGCTCACGCCCGGTCAGGTCGCCATTCCTGACCCCGCCATCTGCATCGGATGCGGGGTCTGCGAGACAGTCTGCCCACAAGGAGCCATCACGCTCACCACGGGGTCAGATGCCCACTCAGTCGTCGACCCCACTATCTGTCGCGGTTGCGGGATCTGCTCGGCGGACTGCCCCACCGGCGCCATGCAGCTCGGCGGATTCACGGACCGCGAGTTGCTCGCGGAGGCAGCAGGATGACCGACGGCACGGACACGGGTGTCAGGACCAGACCGGAGCCACAGGGCGCGACGCGACGCATCGTCGCCTTCTGCTGCCGCGAGTGCGCCTACGCAGCCGCCGACTCCAGCGCCAATGCGCGCACACCGTTGCCCCCCAGCGTACGGCTGATCCTCGTGCCGTGCAGCGGCCGCGTCTCACCGCTGCACATCCTCAGCGCACTCGCAGAGGGCGCTGACGGCGTCATGGTCGCCGGTTGCCTTGAGGGGCAGTGCCACTACCGCGAGGGCAACTTCAACGCCATCGACCGCGTGCAGTTCGTACAGCGGCTGCTGGACTCCGTCGGTGTGGAGCCCGAGCGCGCACGGATGTTCACCATGAGCGCCGGCGAGCCGCCGAGGTTCGTTGCCGCCGCGCGTGAGATGGACCGGGTCATCCGCGCGCTGCCGCCCTTGGTGCGCGGTCGCTTGTGCCGCGCCTCGTCAGGCCGAACGGCACCGCCGGAGAAAGGCGGCCCCGATGCCACTCACTGAGCGCGGCAGAGCCATCATCCAGCGGCTGCCCAACGGCGTCTTCCGGGCAGCAGGTCCCACGGGCTGCGCTATCGTCCGCCACGACGAGCTGTGCGTAGGCTGTGGACGCTGCACCAGTGTGTGCCCCAGCGGAGCCACCAGGTGCAGCGACATCTTCGATCCCGCGCAGCTGCTGTCGGCTCCCGCCGACTCTCGACGCGGCGCCCTGGCAGCCGCGCTCGGCCTCGTGGCCCAACACCCTCCCCTGGACGTCATCGAAGTGCCACCACGAGTCCGCACGTTCCGGAGCGTCGTCTACGACGACACCATCTGCTTAGGGTGCGGCGCCTGTGCTCGCGCCTGCCCGATCGGCGCCATCGAAGCGCTGCCTGCGACGAAGCCCATGACAGCGGCCCCAGATCCCGGGCCCGTCTCGCCGTCCGCTGAGCTCGATGGGCTGGTCGCACCGAAGCCGCGGGGCGAGGGCGACCGATGACGAGTCAGGTACCCTCGACCGGTCCTGCCGACCAAGGCGCCTCACCAGACGGCCGAGCGCCTGCCACCCCGAATGGCCGCCGGCCGTTGGTCTTGCTGTGCGAGTGCGCTGGCACCATGCCCAGCATCCAGTTCGACGCGCTCGCCGACGATCTCCGTGAGATGGCAGATGTGGAGCGCGGCACCCGCTTCTGCTCACGTGAGGGCCGAGCACGTATCGTGGCTTTGGTCGAGGAGGCGCCAGATCGACAAGTGATCCTGGCCGGATGTTCACGAGACTTCGCCGCCCGGAAATTCCATCGGCTCATAGCGCGCGGGATCCAGCTCCATAACGCGGACATACGCGAGCAGTGCGCGTGGGTGCATCCGGCCGACGACCCAGCGGTGACCGACAAGGCCCGACGCATCATCGCCGCCGCCATCGCATACCCTACCCCGGCGGCGGATCGTCTCTCCAACGAACACCGCGAGAGCTCGGTCCTTGTCATCGGCGGCGGCGTCTCTGGGACTCAGGCGGCGTGCGAGCTGGCGCAGATGGGGCATCACGTCACGCTAGTGGAGAAGCGTCCGTTCCTCGGCGGTCGAGCGGCCCGCATCGGGACGGTGTTCCCTACGAACGACTGTGGCCAGTGCTTGCCCACGACCGACGCGCAAGTGGGCTCGCGCAAGTGCCTGCACCGCAACCTGGCCATCGACCACCCCGACCTGAAGATCCTGCGCCGTACCACGGTCGAGGCCGTCAGGGGCCGGCCGGGCGACTTCCGTGTCGAGGTCCGCACCCTGCCTAACCTGGTCACAGACGCGTGCCTTGACTGCGGCGCGTGCGAGACGGTCTGTCCAGAGCTAGCGACGGACGGGCGCACCAAGGCCATCTACGGTGAGTTCTACGACGGCAGGGTGCTGCGCACCATCGATCTCGACGCCTGCACCTTCTGCGGAGGCTGCGCGGAGGCGTGCCCCGTGGATGCGATCGACTTCACCCAGTCGCCCACGCGCTCCGCGGTACGCGTCGGTGCCATCCTCACAGCGGTGGGATGCGATCCAGCGCCCGCACGACTCATCGAGCACCTCGGCTACGGACACGACGGGGTGGTGACCCAGATGGAGCTCGCCGAGATGCTCGACGACTGGTACGAGCAGGGCTCCCGTGGCGAGCTCCCGGTGCGCGAGGTCGTCATGATCCAGTGCGCCGGCTCACGCGACCGACGTAGGCTCCCTTACTGCTCCCGTCTCTGCTGCATGGTGGCTCTCAAACACGCCATCCGCCTGCGCCAGGTGTTCCCGAAGATGAAGGTGACGATCCTCTACCTGGAGATGCGGACCGCAGGCATCGGCTACGAGAACTGGTACCTCGCGGCGCGGCGCGCCGGTGTCGAGTTCCTGCGCGGCACACCGCCTGAGGTCCAGTTCGATGAGCGGGGGCGGCCTGTCATAGAGGTCGAAGACACCTCAGCGCGCATGAAGCGCCTGCTGCGCCCCGACCTTGTCGTCCTCTCCAGTGGCATGGTCCCTGCCGCCGATGCGGCAGACCTGGCCGATGCTCTCGGGGTGCGACTCGACGAAGACGGCTTCATCGACATCATGGACCGCAAGAACCGCGCCACCGAGACGACTCGCGAAGGCGTGTTCGTGTGCGGGTCCGCGGCCGGCCCAAAGGCGCTCATCGAGTGCAACACAGAGGCCTCGGCCGTGGCCAGCGAGATCCACACCTTCCTGACGAGCGCCGGGCGCCGCAGTGCACCCGCGAGTGAGATCGATGCAGCGCGCTGCATCGGCTGTGACGTCTGCATGACCAACTGTCCCTTCGGCGCGATCACGCTGGTCGAGAGGCCGGCCGACGCACCGCGGCCGCAGGGCGTCCTGGCCGACAGCAAGCTGGCGGTCATAGACCCCGAGACGTGTCGGGCGTGTGGCATCTGTGCGGCTACGTGCACTGAGCTGGCTGTGCGGCACAACCTCGGGGACGATGCCATCTCCGGCCGTCTGCGCACCCTGGCCATGGGGACAGACCACCCGATCGTGGGGTTCTACTGCCGCGAGTGCGCAGGGGCGGCCATCAGCCTCGGCGGCCTCCAGAGGGAAGGCTATCCGTCCAGTGTGAGACTCATCGAGCTGCCCTGCCTTGGACGGGTGAGTGCTCTCCACCTCGTGGAGGCCGCGCAGCTCGGTGCCGTCGGGGTCTTCCTCGCCGGCTGCGCCGAAGGACGCTGTCAGTATCGGACCGGTGATCAGGCCGCCGAAGAGCAGCTGCGCCTGGCAGCGGATCTGCTTGCGGACGCGGGGCGGCCCATCCCCATGGAGCTCTGGCACCTGTGCGCCGTCGACCGCCACAACGTCAGCCGGCGCATCGGTCAATTCTGTGCACAAGCTGCTCGGCTCGCGGGCTGTGAGATCCCAGGCGCGGCCCGCGAGTCCCTCTCAGAAACCCTTCCAGGCAGCCCGGCAGCCGGCGCGCCGTGCGCGATCGAGGAGGTCGCTTCATGAGTGCGCCGCGGCCGGCACTTCGGGACGCGGTCACCCGACTGGCTGACCGCTGCCGTCAATGCTACCAGTGCGGACAGTGCACGTCGTCGTGCCCGCTCGGCTGGGACCTCGGCCACGGACCACGCACGGTCATCCGCCTCGTGCTGGCCGAGCAGCTGGATGAGCTGCTCCGCTGCGACGACGTATGGCGCTGCAGCGGGTGCGCCACGTGCACGGCCAGCTGCCCCATGGAGGTGCCGGTCCACGAGGTCATCGATGAAGTGCGGCGATTGGAGCTGCAGCACGGCTCGCAACGCTGTCCCGAGCGGACCGCCGCCGGGGTCGCCACTTGGTGGCTCGGCCACACAGGCCGCATCGACAACCTCGTCTTCGGCGCGGCCGTGGTCGGCCACGGCCACGTGCCCCGCGACCCCAAGGGGACTGCGGCGCAGGGCGCAGCAGCCGCCTATAGCCTCGTCGGTCGCGCCTCCAACAGGATCGCTGAGATGACCCGCGTAGGCCATCTCAGAGCCGGCCGACCCCCGGGGAACGCCGCGGCAGGCGCGCCGGAGCCCGGACATGCTCTCCCGTTCTTCACCGGCTGTGCGCTCCCGCAGGATCCATGGGCCACCGCGGCGACCCGCCGTGTGGCGCGCGACCTCGGGGTCTGCCTCGAGGAGCTGCGCGACGCCGGTTGCTGCGGGCACCCGTCGCGCGGCACTCACGCTGCCACGCTTGAAGCGACTGGGCCTGTCTACACGGTGTGCCCTGCCTGCGACGCGAGCCTGCGCCAAGCCGACGTCGACGCTGTGCCCGTCTGGGAGAAGCTGCTCGAACAGACGCGGCGCTCCGGACGGACACTGCGCGGAGCAGCAGCCTCCTTCGTGCCCTACCTGGGGTGCCTCGTCGACCGGCGGCGCGGGATGCAGGTCATGGAGGAGTCAGCCGCCCTCTCAGACACGCAGCTCGTGCGGACGTACCCTGCTCTCCATTCCGCCTGCTGTGGCGGCCTGGGTGCCATCTTCCGCGGCCGCACGCGTGGCTCTCGTGACCTCGTGGACTTCGCCGCGAAGAGCGGAGCCCCCGTCGTCACGACCTGTCTCCTCTGCCGCGACAACATCCGCTCCGCAGCACGCTGCAAAGGGGCCGCTGTCGCGGTCTACTTCTGGCCCGAGTTCTTCTCCGTGGCCAGGCGCCCCACAGGAGACGCCGGACTTGCCACCGTCACCGCGACCACGGGAGTGACCGATGCTTGAGGATGGGACTCAGCCCGACAGCGCCGCCGACCAGTCGGCGACGCGCAAGGACCCCTTCGAGAGGATCGCCGATGCCGCCGACAAGGCGTTCGGCCAGCGACCGGACGCGCGCCGCGAGCTGACCGGACGAATCCTGGAAGACCCGCGCATGCATGACCACCGCGAGGGCTTCCTCTCCTGCATCCAGTGCGGGATCTGCACCTCCGGCTGTCCCGCCGCGCGCTTCACCGAGTACAGCCCTCGGGAGATCGCCCGTCGCGCGCTCGACGGCGATGAGACTCTGTTGACGGACGACGTCGTCTGGTACTGCTTCTCCTGCTACACCTGCCAGAGCCGCTGCCCACGCGGCAACAGCGTCGCGCTAGTGAACCAGGTGCTACGGAGCATGCAGGTAGAGAGCGGCTACGGACGCAAGCACGTCGAGATGTTCGCCAAGTGGGGCGAGCAGTTCTACGAGAAAGGTATGGGCGGCACGCCACACGTCTTCTTTGACGAGATAGCCGACGCCTGGGGTGACTCGTGGAAGAAGTTCATCGCCCACCGCGACGAGTTGCGAGAGACGCTGGGGCTGGGGAGCATGTATCCCAGCCCCGATGCGGTCGCCGAGGTACAGATCCTCTTTGAGAAGACCGGCTTCGTAGACCGGCTGCTGAGCGTTGGCGGCTGGGGCGGACGGCGCCCGCATACGCAGGCGCTCGCGGCGCCTGAGCAGCCAGCCGACCCGCATGTGGCGAGCACTGGGGCAGGGGGCGCTGAGACAGAGGGCGCTGAGAGCGAGTGAGCAGACCAGGCGTCAGCGCGGTCTTCCGTCGGATGGACCGACGAGGCGCGCCAGTCATGGACCGCGCAGGCGCGCGAGGACGCCCTGCTCGGCTCAGCGACGGGGCGGTAGTGGGACGAGCACAGAGGTCCGCCGCTTGTAGTCCTCGTAGTCAGGCTGACCGCCCCACCGCTCGTCGGCTCTCTTCTCGAGCATCGGTATGCCGCTGACGCGGATGAGAAGCAGGGCGACGAAGACCGGGGAGATCAGCGTGACCCACTGCCAGCCCCTGAGTACGGGCGCGGCGATGACCGCCACCCCGACCCAGATGACGATCTCTCCGAAGTAGTTGGGGTGGCGGGACCAGCTCCACAGACCGCTACGGATGAACTTGCCGCGGTTCTGCGGATCTGCCTTGAAGTGACTCTTCTGCAGATCCGCCGTCGCCTCCATGGTGAAGCCGGCAAGCCAGATCGCGGCGCCCACGTAGGCAGCCACATCCAGACCACGACGCGTGGTGGTCGTGATAGCCGCCAGCGCCGCCGCGAGCGTCAGCGTGACCCAGAGCCCCTGGAGGGTCCAGGTCATGAGGAACCGCGGCAACGAGTGCTTGATGGCGTCGAAGCGCTCGTCCTTCCCGGCTCTGCGGATACGCCGGAACAGGTACCCTGCGAGCCGCGTCGCCCAAATCACCACCAGCGCCAGGAGCAGGACTGCCCGCGCATCCCGAGCCGGCGCGGCCGCGAAGGCGACGGCAGTGACCGTGATGTACGTAAGACCACCGGTGAGGTCGAAGAAGCCCTCGTTCCGTGACAAGTAGGCCGGGATGAAGGCGCACCACTGGATAGCGAACGCCAGCACCACCCCGAGAGCGAAGACTGGAAACCCGACCACGGATCCGCCGCCTTGACTCCCAGCAACGGCCACCGCTGCCCCCACGAGCACGACCACCGGTATGGCGACAAGCGCCGTCCTGTCTGCTCTCTCCACGTTCCCCATCCTCTTGCTCGTGTACCGGGCGACCCTAAGGCCTCGATAGCGCCACACTAGCACGGGTAGGATGCCGCGGCGATGAGCCCGCCGTACACGCCCTGTGCGCACTCGCGCCGTCCGTCGCCGCACGCGTGGGCGGCGGAGCCGCTCGACAGTAGGCAGGGAGAAGCGCGCTCGCATGGTCGACGCGAACGCTGCCTGCGGTCAGCGGCTCAGATCGAGGACGGCTGCGCCCTGGATGCGGCTCTCCTTGAGAGCCGCGAGAGCCTCGTTGGCGTCCTCCAGCGGGAAGGTCTCGACCTCTGTGCGGACCGGCACAGCGGCTGCATCGCGCAGCAGCTCGAGCGCGTCGGCGCGGGTGCTGTTGGCGACGCTCCGCAGCACCCTCTCGTCGTAAATGAGGCCGTAGTCCAGGGGCGGTATGGGCGAGGAGTAGATGCCGCCCAGCGCGACGATGCCGCCCTTGTCGACGTCCCGGAGCGCCTCCAGCGCCAGCTCACCGACGGGAGCGAAGATGATCGCCGCGTCGAGGGCGATGTCGGCGGGCGCGCGGTCTATCGCCCTCGCGTTGGACTCCACAAGGCTCAACTGTCCGCGGCGCGTCTCCCTGGTGACGTGGCTCGCGGGCGGCGCACCGGGTGCATCACCGGCGCCGCCCGCCCAGACAGCACCCAGCCGCCGCGCCAGCTCGCGGTGGCCCTCGCTGCGCGTGAAGACATAGACCTCCCAGCCGCGCCACACGGCGATCTGCAGACAGATATGGGCTGCGGCGCCGAACCCGTACAAGCCGAGCCGGCCGACAGGTCCGCCGCGCTCCGGCGCCGAGGTCGCACCCAGGGCGCGTGCAGCGTCGAAGACCTCCACTGGACCGACACCACCCTGGGGCCGGTGGTCGGGGTGAAGCCGCTCTGTCGCAGGCATGCCCTGCGTATCAGGTCCATCCCCCTGGATGCGACCGGACGGCGAGCCCTGATCTGCCGGCACGTGAGCCGGCAGCCGCACGCCCTTACCGACGACGCCCGTCAGGCGGAGACACCGATACCCGATGATGCCAGCACAGAGCAGCGGAGCCACGGCCAGGTGGTCCATCTCCTGTGGGAGCCTGTAGATGAAGTCGGCGGCGGCCACGTGGTACTCCGCATAGCCGCCATCCACATCCCAGCCCGTGAACAGAGCCTGCTCACACAGGTTCTCTTGGCCCCGGCGGCAGAAGCGGCAACGCCCGCAGGCGCGCCACAGCCACGGCACACCGACACGTTCGCCGAGCTGGAGAGGGCGACCGTCCGCAGCGGGGTAGTCAGGCCGGTCGCCCCCCGGCCAGTCGCCGAACCCCACGATCTCGCCGACGATCTGGTGCCCGGGGATGACCGACTCGCGATGGGGCTCCAGATCGCCCTCGACCGTGTGGAGGTCGGTATGGCACACCCCGCACGCGTGCACCTTGATGAGTACCTCGCCCGGCCCGGGACGAGGAATGGGGACCTCCACGAGGTGAAGCGGCCGCCGGCTGATGGCACGCGGCTCGACCAGTCGCATAGCCCGCATGGTCCCCTCGGTCCACACGCTGCTCATGCCAGCCTCCCCTCCGTCGCGCGTCCCCGTCGACCCCGTGGGTCGTCTGGCGGGCACTCACACCAGGATATCGCGGCGTCGGAAACGCCACCATGCAAGCAGTGTGAACACGGTCGAGTACGACACGAAGCACCCCAGAGCCTGCAGGATGTGATCCACGGGCATAGGGCGCACGAACAAGTCGGTCCACGAGGTGAAGTACGTGGTGAACACCCACGGGCGCAGGAAGTCGAAGAACGCGAAGCTCGTGAGGATCTGTACCGCGATGACCGCCACCAGCGAGACCACGGCCGCCGTGAGGCTTGAGTTCGTCATGGTGGAGAAGAGGAGAGCCAGAGACACGACACACGTCATGGCCGCCAACGTCATGAGATAGGCCAGCGCGGTCTTCCCGACAGTCTCTCCGACGCCAAAGACGCCACCGGGCATGAGCAGCGGTCGAGTGCCGAAGGCGATGCTGCCAGAGGCGACGGAGACCGCATCGATGACGACCAGAGCGAGCAGCAAGTAGAGCGCGGCGACCGTCCACTTGGCCATGAGAAGCGAGCCGCGGCGTACCGGCCGCACGAGGATGGTCTTGATAGTGCCTGTCTCCGCCTCGCCCGCTATGAGGAAGGCGCCCACCATCGACGCGGCAAGTGGCAGAAGGAACGTGGAGAGGCCCACCAGCGTGGCCAGCGGCATGACGACACCGTTGCGGGCAGCATGCATGAGCAAAGCCGTGATGCCCGCGTTCGCGCCCTCTGACTGCTCGCCGGACGACAGGTAGAACGCAACGGTCATGATGATCGGGAGGATCGCTAGGGCCGCAAGGCCTATCCAGGTCCGCTTCTGGTGGCGCAGCTTGACCATCTCGAGCCAGAGGAGCCTCATGCACGACCCCCCGGCTCACTCTCCGCCTCGCCGCCCGGCGTGGCGCCAGCCGGGCCGCCGCCGGTGACCGGCGACTGCCGTGCGCCGTCGCGCCGCCAGCGATAGAGGAGAGCGCCGCCCCGGCGCGGACGGGCTGCAGTGGACCCCCCGGACGGACGTGCGACCTCATCCTCACCCATGAGCTCGAGGAACACGTCCTCCAGCCCTCGCTCGGGCGCCGGCACCACCGCCCGTACCGCCACGTCGGCCGCCACCAGACCCCTCACCAGATCCGGCACCTGGTCATCGGGCATGGTGACCACCAGGTGGTCACCTTCTAAGAGGAACGGGGGAGCGCCTGGCAACTGCGCCACCACCTCTGCGGCGCGCGTATGGTCGTCCACCATGAGCTTCACCGCCATACCCTGCGGACGAAGGTCCGCGACCGGCCCCTCGACCACCACGTGCCCGTGGTTGACGATGGCCGCGCGAGTGCACGCCAGTTCGACCTCATGCAGCAGGTGAGAGGAGAGGAACACCGTGGTCCCCTGCCGTCCCAGCGCACGTATGAGCTCGCGCACATCCCTCATGCCGCCCGGATCCAGGCCGCTGGTGGGCTCATCCAACACCACCAGATCGGGGCGGTGAAGCAGCGCCTGCGCTATACCCAAGCGCTGCTTCATCCCGTGGGAGAAGCCGCCGACCTTGGAGCGAGCCCTATCGGCCAGGCCCACGAGCTCTAAGACCTCGTCGATACGCTCGCGCGAGGCGCCACCGCTCATCTGCCCCAAGAGCCAGAGATTGCGGCGCGCGGTCATGGTGGGGTAGAAGACGGGGTCGTCGACGAAGCCGCCGATGTGACGCAGGGCGGCTTCGCGTTCTCCGGGAACGCGGCGACCCATCACTTCGACGTGCCCCGCGCTTGGTCGCACCAGGCCGAGGATCATCCGGATGACGGTCGTCTTGCCCGCGCCGTTCGGCCCAAGAAAGCCGTAGACGTCCCCCTGCTGCACTTGGATGTCGAGGCCGTCGACAGCGACCAGGGCACCGAAGTGCTTCGTGAGCCCGTGAGTACTGAGCACCGGCTGACTCGGTGCGGTGCCTGTCATGGCAGTGCCTCCACGTACGCGCGCCACCCGGACACGAACCGATCCCATGTGACGCCGAGCACCGCTTTGGTGGCAACGGCGATCTCGTCGGCGCTCAGCGTAGTCTGGCACACCGCGACGGTCCACCGGTGAAGCACCTCACGGCCCCAGCGTTCCCTGACGTAGTGCACCAGAGCGCCAGCCGCGCTGTACAGGATGCGGACGTGTTCGGTCTCGCGGCCGGCCCACAGGTCACCAAGCGCGATAGCGTCGCACAGCGGTGGGTCGAGCTCGTTGGCCGCTAGCGTCCGCTTGAGGGCCGACCAGTCGCGAGCGCCCTCAGCAGCCACAGCCAAGCCCTCTTGCAGGAACTCGGAGGGGTGCGCCGTGCCGAAGAACCAGCCAAGTGTGTACGCGTGAGCGATCTCGTGGCGCAGCATGACAGGCGCCCAGTCCTCAAGGCCGTTGAGGGCCGGCGCCACCACGCCGACGTCGACCGGCGACCAGAGATCACCGCTCACGCTCGGCGCGGGGTGCGCGAAGTACTTGATACGGTCGTCCACCTCACCGTCCCCAGCGCCGAGCGCCGCCACCACCTGTGCGCGGCTGGCAAAGATGGACAGCACCGCGCTGCGGCCTCCCTCGAGCCCGTACAGCTGCCCGACGACGCGGCGAGCGGCCCGGGCCTGCTCGGCGAGACGGGTCGCGCGGGTACGCCACGCCTTCTCGTAGACCACGACCACTCCCGGAGAAGCCATGAGGCGAGGCTTGGCGAACGCCATGACGTGCTGGCGGAGCACGGCGGGTGGCGTGTCGTCCGCCACACACCGGATCGCGGACTGCTCAGGAGCGCGTGACGGCGCGGCAGTGCCTGTCTCATTGGCTGCACAGTCTGTGCGGACGATGAGCACACGCTCGGCCAGCAGCCTGTCGTGTGGTCCCGCCGCGCCGAGGCTACCCGTGAACTGCACGAGGTACGCGTGCTCCCGACCAGGCACTGCGCTCACCTCTGCGCTCGGCGCCGTGAGACCAAGCGGCGCCAGGTGGCCGAAGACGTCGTCAAGGCTGCCTCGCACGGCGCTCGTCGCCGACAACGCTTCCCTCCACCCGCGCTCGTCGCCTCGCGCGAGAGCGTCGCAGGCGGCGGCGAAACCCAGCCGCACCGCCCGCTGCTCGTCCGCACGCGCGTCGGGCGTCGCCGAAGCCCGCGTACTGTGCAGTGACGAAGGCACCTCGCTCGCCGTGAGCTCGCTGCCGCAGCCTGCACACAGACCGAGAGCCATCAGCAGCAGTACGGACAGGCCACAGCGAAGGCCGACGCGCGTGCCACAGCGGAGCGATCTACCCACCGGGCTCAACCCCGCAGGCGCAGGCAACGCGGGAGCACGTCGACCTGCAGAGGAAGGCGACCGCGGGGGTCGCCATCGACGTCGAGTGGGAACCTGGCCGGGTCGAGGCTACCGTCCGCCGACTCGATCCGTATGCGCTGACAGGCGAAGTGCGTCACCGCCGGGATAGTAAGGTGGGTACCCCGGTAGACCGTGGGCGACCTCAGGACCAGCTCGGCTCGGGTGCGCGTGCCTATGGAGACCACCTCCAGCCGACCGTCATCGAGCGTCGCGTCGGGAGCCACCTGCATGCCGGAGCCGAAGTACTTGCCATTGCAGACAGCGATCATGCGTGACTGCAGCCGACGCGTCTCCTCGACGCCGTCGAGCGTCGTGCGGCACACGAGGGAGGCTAACGGCACCCGAGCGAGGGCGCGCAAGGTGGCGACGTAGTACGCAAGGCGGCCCCCCATGATGCTAGGCGCTTGGACGACGTAGTGGTCGACGAGGCCGCCCATGCCCGCCGAGACGATGTTCACGAAGTACCGTTCGCGCTCGTGGCCAGCCTGGTCCGCGTAGCGCAT
>CAYMTC010000019.1:0-13280 GCA_964393265.1 uncultured Thermoleophilia bacterium | reverse complement strand
GATAATGAGCGGTGACTGGAGTTCAGACGTGTGCTCTTCCGATCTGCATCAGCGACGTTGAAGCGCGGCCACCAGTACACCCCGATGAAGTCCACCACGTACCCGAAGCGAGCGCGGTCGATGAGGTTTCCGAGACTGCCCGCCAACAGCACTGCCAGCGGGATCTGATAGGCCCGCGGGAGCGTCACCAGCATGACGGCGACCACCACGCTCACGACTGAGGCAAGGATCGTGAGCACCCAACTGTGCTGAGCGAACAAGCTGAACGACATGCCAGTGTTGCGGACCAGCTCAAGCTTGAACCCGCCTGCGACCGTCACCGGCAGAGCATCGCTGTGGGCCAGCACGACGGCCTTGGTCAGCACGTCGGCTGCCAGCGTCGCTGTGCCCACCAGGACAGCTGCCAGTGAAGGACAGTTCAGGCGGCTGGACACAGGCTCTTCACCACCGCGGACACCTGCGCGTCCTCGACGAGCAGCGCCTTACGGCGACTCGTGTGCCCATTGACGACACGCACGGCGCTGCGCCGGAGCCCCAGTCGAGCGGCCACGAAACGCACCAGCTCATCATTGGCGCGCCCCTCACGGGCGGGGGCCGCCAGCCTCAGACGGAGGTAGCCGTCGCGCACCTCTGCGACCTCGCTGCGGCGCGCGCCCGGTACAACCCAGACTCGTAGGCGTACGCCGTCGCCCACCTGCTCGGCGAACGCCTGCTCACCACTTGAACTCGTTGCCACCCACCTTGTCGTCGACGCCACCAAAGAAGTCATCGGCAGTCTGCTCAAGGCTTCTTGCCGGACCGTCTTGTGGCGCCCGCAGGGATGCCGTGTCGGCTCCCTCCTCTTCTTGGCCTGCGACAGCTGGTGCCGGTGCTGGAGCAGGTCGAGGTGCCGACTGCGGCACCGAGGCCGGTGAGGACTGCGGTGCGGTCTGCATCGCTCGCGGCTCTGACTCACGCCGTGGTACAGGCGCCGCCGGTGGGGGTGGGCTGCCAGTGGTGATCGGTGAGGCTGCGCTTGTCGGCGGCTGAGACGCCGCGCCACCGCCGACACCCTGGGGCACCGGCGGCGCGGCAGCGGCCCCCGCCACAGCGCCCGCTCTTGCCGGCGCGGCCGCTCTCTCTGTGTCCTGGACCCCGGTCTGCGCGCCCGCGGGACGGCTCTCCGCGGCGATAGCTGCGCGCAGTGCATCGGCCTGACGCTGGAAGTCACCCTCGCCGGGCTTCCCGGTGCGCTCGCCGGCTTCCAGTTGTTTGAGGTAGCCCTCGAGCAACGCCCGGAACTTGAACCGGAAGTCGGCCTGGGCGTTCTGCAACAGTACCGTCTCGCGCTCCACCTGCTGCTTGACGCTCGTGGCCTCGCCGAGCAGGTCTCGCGCCTTGACCTCGGCGTCCTTGATCACCAGCTGGCTCTCGCGAGCGGCCGCCCCGCGCATCTCTTCGGCGCTCTGCTGTGCCGAGAGCAACGTCTTCTGCAGCGTCTCTTCGATGCTGCGGTAGTGACTCAGCTGCTCTTGCAGGGCCTCGAGGCGCTCGGTGAGTTCGATCCCCTCCTTGAAGACGCGCTCATACTCGTCGGCCACCGCGTCGAGGAATTCGTCGACCTCAGCGTCGACGTAACCGCGCATGCCGCGGTGGAACTCCTTGTTGCGGATATCGAGCGGTGTGAGTCTCATCGTCACCCCCTAGCCAGCTCGCGTGAGAGCCGACGAGCGCACATGTTGCCAGGACCGGCCGTTCCGCCGCCTCCACGGCTCCGCCGCCTCTCCACGGCGGGTCTTCACGCCGCGCCGCACGACGGCGAGGTACCTCCACATGGTAGAGCACACTGCCGGTGCCGTGAAGCCTCGTTCTCCGTCACCGCCGCGCCTACAGGACCGTTCTCGTGGGCACCCCGACGGGACTCGTGCGGCGCTCTCTGCTGCCGTGTCCACATCGTTTCCCAGCCGATGTCACAGATACACTGCGGGCGGCTCAGAACTGGTTGAAGAAACCCTTCTCGATGAGCCGCGCCTTCTCTTCGGCCGAGACCTCGACGTTGCGCGGTGTGAGCATGAAGATCTTGTCGCCGACGCGTTGCATGCCCCCGTCGAGGGCATAGGTGAGACCGCTACAGAAGTCGATGATGCGCTTGGCAAGGTCGGTGTCTGAGGTCTGTAGATTGACGATCACTGGGACATCGACCTTGAACTTGTCGGCGATCTGCTGAGCGTCATTGAAGTTCTTGGGCACGACCAAGTGCACCTGTACCCTGCTGGGACGCACCGCCTCGACCGGCTGCACGACGCGGGGCGCCGGCCTGGGAGCCTCTTCCGCGAAGATGTCGTCGTACTCACTACGGCCTCGCCCCGCACGCTGCAGCTTCCGCACGTTAGGCCGCTCCTGGTACGACCGCTCCAGCTCCTGGTGCGGCGCCAGTGTCTGCTCGTCGTCCTCGTAGTACTCCTCGTCCTCGGCGATACCGAAGTACACCATCATCTTGTGCCAGGAGTCTCCGAGTCCCATCGCCCCTCCTGGGTGCTAAGAGAACAGGACGCTGGTGCCTATACGGACCTTGGTGGCGCCTTCGCGTACCGCGACCTCGTAGTCGGCACTCGTCCCCATAGAGAGCTGCGCGAAAGTATAGCGACCGGCCCAGGCACTCGAAAGCTCCTCGGCTAGCTCGCGTGTGCGGGCGAAGTAGACGGCTGAGTCCTCGGGCAGCGTGGCCAGCGGCGGCATACACATCAGCCCCACGAAGGTCACACGGTCGTAGGAAGCAGCCTCGTCGAGGAAGGGGTGCAGCTCCGTCAACCCCACACCTGACTTGCTCGCCTCTTCACCGATGTTCACTTCTAGCATCACGCTGACCATGTTCTCCGTGCGCCGATGGAGTTCCTGCACCACGCTGATGCTGTCGACGGAGTGGATGAGGCGCACGATAGGCAGCAACTGCTTCGTCTTGCGGCTCTGCAGGTGGCCGATGAAGTCCCAGATGAAGTCGTCGCCGTAGCGCTCGTGCTTGGCCACGAGGTCCTGGACCCGGTTCTCGCCGACGACGCGGATCCCCGCGTCGCGCAAGATCTGCATGTCCTCTGGCACCACGTACTTGGTGGCTACGACCAGCTCCACGCTGTCTGCCGGCCGGCCTGCCGCGATCGCTGCTTGGGCGATGCGGTCCCGGACCTCGGCCACCCGTTGCCGCACGACATCGGCCTCGCCCACGAACCGCCTCATCTGTCCTCCTACCTCTCCGCGCACCGGTGCGCGACCACTTCAGAGTCTATGCGCTCACCACCGGCTCTGCCTCCCCAGACGTGCTACTGACCCACGCCACGGCCAACTGGCGTCCCGTCCTGCCGGCCTCACGCCGGTACGAGTAGAAACGCCGATCGCACGCCGTGCACAGCCTGCTCACCAGCATCCGGTGCGGAGCGACGCCGGCCGCTACGAGCTGCTGCGCCGCGGCGCTCCACAAGTCCACATGATCCTGGCCTACGGTGGCACCGTAGCGATCGGCGAAGGCCTGGGCCACGTCGGCCCCTACCACGAAGCAGCAGGGGCCGATGCTTGGCCCTACCACCGCTTCCGTCAGCTCGCCGTGCTCTTTGAGGCGTCGAGCGGCTGCCTCGACGATGCCACCCAGCATGCCCCGCCAGCCAGCGTGGACGACCGCTACGGCCGCGCGCCCGCCTGCGTCCATGGCGCCGATGACGACCGGCACGCAGTCGGCTACCCCGACAGCCAGCGGCAGATGGGGCACATCGGTCATGAGGCCGTCCGTCTCTGACAGCGCATCCGCCTGTGCCCGGGCTCCCCTGCCGGACTGCCGCGCGTCGACCCATGCCGTCTTTGTGCTGTGCGTCTGCTGACCTAGCACCAACTCGTGCGCCCTGAAGCCGCATGCGCTACCCAGTCGAGCCCTGTTCTGCAGCACGTGCTCTTCGTCGTCACCTACCGTCAGACTGGTGTTCAGACTGCTGAAGGGGTCGCTGGAGACGCCTCCGTGCCGCGTCGAGAACACAGCCGTCCACCCGCTCCCCGCCGCGCTGAACCACTGCAGCTCCCCGGCCTGATGGTGCCTCCAGACGACCGCCGGCCCCATCAGCGGACCTGCGTCGGCAGCAGGAGATCTGCCGCTCCCAAGATCGGTGGGCCGAAGATCGCTCCCAACACACCGGGGGCAAGGACGATGAGAGCCACGAAGCCGAGGAAGACGTACTGCTCATACGGCGCCAGTCGTTGTACAAGCCGCCGACCCTGCGCTGGCAGGAGACCGGCCACCACCTGCCAGCCATCAAGAGGCGGGATGGGCAAGGCGTTGAGGAGAGCGAGTGTCATGTTCAGGTAGAACGCTAGAGCGATGGTCTCGCCCGCCAGCAACGACCACGGTGCGACCACGCGACACAGCAGAGCAGCGGCCACCGCAAGCACGAGATTCGCCGCCGGGCCTGCCGCCGCTACAAGGCTCTGCGCGCGGCGGCCTCTGAGCAGCCACGGGTCCACAGGCACGGGGCGCGCCCACCCGAAGAAGAACCCGCCGCCCGAGGCGATGAACGTCACGATCAGCATCGCCGTGCCCCAGAGGTCCAGGTGCGCGATCGGGTTGAGAGTGAGTCGGCCGGCTCTGCGCGGCGTGGGATCACCTGAAGCGTCCGCCACCCACGCGTGCGCCAGTTCATGTACCGCCAGGCTCACAAGCAGCAGGGGAAGGATGATGACGAACTCCACAATGAGTGCCCGCGACATGGCGCCCTCACCCCACCAGTCGCCGGGCGGCAGCCAACTCGCCCTCGCGCCCTTGCACCACACCGTCGATCTTGAGGCGCAGGACGCTGCGCAAGACCTCTCCGATGCGCGGCGAGGGTGCCAGCCCTAGAGCGCGCAAGTCGTCCCCGTCGATCTCCAGCCGGATGTGCCGCGTGCGGTCGAGGTACGACGCCAGCCGCCGCGCGGTAGCAGTGCCGCGTTCGAGCACCATCGCCACCAGCACTGCCTCCAGCGACTCGGACCGCGCGACTTCAACGAGGTCCGCGTCCGACATCCCCTCACGCACTCTTTGAGCAAGCCGCCTACCTATGACGAGGGCTCGTGCAAGCACCCGCCCGTCGGCGCGCTTGATGCGCATGCGCTCAGCCCACTCGACGATGTCTTCAGCGCTCAGATCCCGCAGCAGCAGCGTCATGCGCAGCCGCCACAACGGCACCTCCCCCGCCAGGCCGTGGCGCAGCCACAGCGCGTCCGCCGCTCTCACCCACTCCCGCACCGACGCCCCCACCGTGAGCCGCGGGTGGATCGAGCGGCCCAGCCCCAGTTCGTTCAGCCGCCGCAGGGCGTGGTCGACCGCGCGCTCTCCCAACAGGACCACCAGCTCGTCGCGCAGCCTGGCGGATGACAGGTCGCCCACCAGATCCATGTCCGCGCACGCACGCGCCAGCTCGAGCGTGCGCGGTTCCATGCGAAAGCCGTACCGTGTCTCGTACCTTAGCGCCCGGAACAACCGAGTGGGGTCTTCGATGAAGCTGAGGTTGTGCAGTACCGCGATGCGTCGCGCACTCAAGTCCTGGAGACCCCGAAAGGGGTCGTACAGTGTCCCCAGGTCCTCAGTCTTCAGCGAGACAGCCATGGCGTTGATGGTGAAGTCCCTACGCGCCAGATCGCGCCGCAGCGGCGCCGGTTCTACGCTCGGCAGGGCTGCGGGGTAGTCGTAGAGCTCGCTGCGCGTAGATGCCACATCCACGCGTATACCGGGCGTCCCGTCCTGCTCGGCGGCAGCCACCACGGCTGTACGGAACTTGGGATGAGGCCGTACATGCCCGTTGAGCCGCCGAGCCAGTTCCTCGGCGAACGCTATCCCGTCACCTTCCACCGCCAGATCGATGTCAAAGGTGCGTTCCCGCAGCAGCAGGTCGCGCACGGCCCCCCCGACCAGGTACACCCCTGCGTATCCCGTCGCCACCGCCTGTACGTCCTCGAGGAGGTCGTCGAGGCCCAGCTCGGTCAGCCGAGACGCCAGATTGGGTGCACCCGGCTCTGCCGGCAGTTCGGCAACGGCTCTTCCGAGGACGTCCCCTCCACGCACAAGACCCAAGAGGGAGTCCGCCGAGATCTGCTCCCGGCCGCGCTGCACACCACGCTTGAGCACGGCAACGTGCCCCGTGGGGCTCGCTGCCGCCTCCTCAGCCAGCCGTGCCCCAGGTGTCTCCGCCTCTACCGCCGGCACGACGTGCGACATGACGGCCTTGATCGGCGCGTGCCCCAGTCCATGGGCAGACGCGCGCCGCAGGTCATCCTCACCCGAGCTTCCGACAAGCACGCCACCGCTGGAGATCAGCAGACCTCCCAGCGATCGCCGGTGACAGAGGACCAGGGCGCGGTCGATCGACTCGTCCGCGTCGATGACCGTGGCTTCCTCGGAAACCAGGTCGGCGGCCCGTCCGGCGTGCCGCGACACACGCCCTACGGCCGCCCTGACGACCTCCCGGACCTCTGCGAGTGACTTGTCTCGCACGACCGCGGAAGCGGCGGCGGCATGACCACCCCCGCCGACCTCGGCCAGGACTTCGGCGACATCCAGCGCCCCCAGCCGCGCCCGGGCGACCACGAAGACGCGATCCTCCATCCCGACCAGAAGGAAGAACGCGTCAGCACCGCTGACGTCGAGGAAACGGTGCGCCACGACGGCGACCTCCTCGACGTAGGACGGCTCCTCAAGTGCCGCCAGCAGGACGATGCCTCCGGCGCTGTCGACCGCCTCGGCACTCTCCAGAGCGTGGGCCAGCAAACGGCGCTGATCGGCCACCAACGGGTGGTGCAAGAAGCGCTCGATCAGCACCGCCGACGCTCCCTGGCGCATGCAGTAGGCGACCGCCTCAGCATCGTTCTCGGTGGTGGTGGTGAACGTCAGTGAACCCGTGTCCTCGTGGATGCCCAAAGCGAACACGGTCGCCTCGAACGCCGAGACCGGGATGCCACGCGACACCAGGAGGCGCAGCAACAGCGTCGTGACGGCACCGTCCGTACTGCGGAGGACCTGGTAGCGTTCGGGGAGTGGCGTCGCGTCAGCCCGGTGGTGATCGAAGACGATGACCTCGACGTCGTCCCGGCGCAACACCGGCCCCAGTTCACCCAGACGGTTAGGGTCCGCCGTCTCGAGCAGCACAAGACGTCCCACCGCATCAAGGTCGATGTCACTCGCGTCGGTGAGCCGCAGTCGGTCGGCATGAAGCCGGGAGAAGCGGCGCACGTTCTGATTCACGGCCCCAGACAGGCAGATGCGAGCACGGGGGTACAGCTTCGCTGCGGCCACCATGCCCGCGAAGGCATCGAAGTCCGTGTTCGTGTGAGCAGCGATCACTTCCGGCACACGCATGAGCCAAGTATACGTTCGAGCCGCACCGCGACCTTGACATCCGCCGCGGCAGCCCCGCAGCGCCCGTGGGAAGCATCAGAGGGCCGTGGAGTCCCCCGCTGCCATGGCAGTGCACGCGGTCAGGTACGCAGAAGGCCGTCTATCCGCTCGCCGAAGGCAGCCTCTACCGCCGCCTTCAAGAGCGCGTTCTGAGGTCTATCGAGCGAGGGGTCCGCCTGTAACAACGTCTGTGCCACCAGACGGGCCCTCTGCAACGTCTCCCTGTCGCGCGCCAGCCGTGCCAGGCGCAGGTCGTTCCTCCCGGACTGGCGCGAGCCCAGCACCTGGCCTTCGCCACGGATCTCCAGGTCGCGGTCGGCCAATTCGAAACCGTCGTTGCTGTGGACCACGGCTTGGAGTCGTGCCTGCGCCTGAGGTGTCTCCGCCCGAGCGAACAGAAGGCAGTACGACCTCGCCTTACCTCTCCCGACCCGGCCCCGCAGCTGGTGGAGCTGCGCAAGCCCGAAGCGTTCCGCTCCCTCGATGACCATGACGCTGGCATTGGGCACGTCGATGCCCACCTCGATCACCGTGGTAGCCACCAACACGTCGATCTCAGCCTGCTTGAATGCGCGCATCGTCGCTTCGCGATGCACAGCCTTCATCTGACCGTGGAGCACGCTGACGCGGTACTCACGCAGCTCGCCATCTGCCAGCCTGGCCGCCTCTTCCGTGGCGGCTGCGCTGGACAGCGACTCCGACTCCTCGATAGTGGGACACACCACGTACGCCTGGCGTCCAGCTGCGAGCTCGCGGCGCACCAAGTCGTACGCGTCTGGCCGGCGGGCCTCTGGCACGATCCTGGTCACCACGCGGCGCCGTCCGGTCGGCAGCACATCGAGCACGGTCAGATCGAGGTCACCGTACAGCGTCAGCGCGAGTGATCGAGGTATGGGCGTGGCAGTCATCGCCAGCAGATGTGGGGAGACCCCGGTCACCGTCTCCCGGCGCGTGAGTTCGTCACGCTGCGCGACTCCGAAACGGTGCTGCTCATCGACGACCGCTAGCGCCAGCGAACGGAAGCCGACGTCCTCCTGCAGGAGCGCGTGTGTGCCTACCGCGACCTGTGTCTCGCCACGCCGCAGACGCTCTCTAGCCTCCCTGCGCTGAGCAGCTGTCAAAGCTGCCGTGACGAGGTCACAGCTAGCCGACTCTCCCACCAGCTCGTGCAGGGTCGCCAAGTGTTGGCCGGCCAGCGCCTCGGTGGGGACGACGAGAGCTCCCTGGTGCCCGGCCTCCACGGCGCGCAGCAGCGCATAGATGGCGATCACCGTCTTGCCTGAGCCCACGTCTCCCTGGAGCAGTCGCCGCATCGGCCGTTCCTGTGTCAAGTCCCGGTCGATCTCGTCTATGCTTCGCCGCTGGCCGTTTGTGAGCTTGAACGGGAGGCCAGCGATGAACTGTGTCGTCAGCGTGCCGGGCGGTGGCAACGCCGGCGCCGGCGCGCTCACCTGCTCGCGCTCCTTGCGCAGCAGCAGACCGAGCTGCAACAGGAGCAGTTCCTCGAACACGAGCCGTCGGCGCGCCACGCTGCCATCCGTGGGCCGTCGCGGCGCGTGCGCCCCAAGAAGAGCGTCACAGCGGCTCGGGAGGCCCTCCTGCACTCGCAGCTTGGCTGGCAGAGGATCCGGGACACCCCGTGCCAGCGGGAGAGCTCCCCGGATCAGGCCGCGCAGGAGGCGCGCGGAGACAGCTTCGCTGGCCGGATACATCGGCACGATTCCTTCAGTGTGCACCGGGTCTCCTGCGTCATCGATGACCTCATGGCTCTTGACCTGCAGGACCGGCGATCCTCCCCGCCGCTTGAGCGTGCCCCTGACGCTGATGAGGACTCCGGCGGACAGGACCTCGGTGAGCCAACTCTGGTTGAACCAGACCGCCTCGACGGTGCCGCTGTCGTCGTGCAGCGCCGCCTGGATGACCGTCAATCCCCGGCGACGCGTGGGGACCACGCGGACCCCATCGACCGTCCCTCGTACCGTCGCCTCCTCGCCTAGGCGCAGGTCGGCGATACGGCGACGGTCGCGGAAGTCCTCGTAGCGTCGCGGGAAGTGCTCCAGAAGGTCCTCGACGGTCTCGATGCCGAATTCCTGCAGACGGCGCGCCGTGCGCGGCCCCACCCCGTGCAACTCGGAGACTGGCGCATGCAGACGTGCAAGCGGCTGCAGCGACGGAGGCGCGGAGGGGCGCCCTGGGTATCGCCCGCCGCCGAAGCACAGCGGCACAGGGAAGCGTGTCACACGAGCGCCCGACACGGCAGCCGCGCCGCCGACCGCGCGCTCGCCACGGCGACTACTCCGCCATCATGGCTACGGCGCATGCTCCCGGGCCTATGTGTACGCCGACGACCGCCCCGGCCCAACCGGTGAAGACGATCTGCGCGTCTGGCCGGGCGGCCAGCACCGCCTTGCGGAGCAGGTCGATGGCCTCTGCGTAGTAAGCGTGTTCCAGCCCTATGTAGATGGTCTCGTGTGCCGCCGCGTACTCGCTGATGTACTGGCTGATGGCTTCGAAGGCCTTGCGTTCGCCGCGTGCCTTGACGTATGGGGCAAGGGTCCCGTCGAGCGTCTGGATGAGGGGTCGGATATTGAGCACGCCGCCCACCATCTCCTGGGCGCGTCCTATGCGACCACCACGGCGAAGGTACTCGAGCGTGCCGGGCAGGATGAGCATGCGCCCGCGCTCCTGGAAGCGCGCCATGTAGTCGCGCAGCGCTTCCTCCTCGACGCCTTCGCCGATCTTCGCCCACACGCGCTCCACCATGAGACCCAGCCCGGCGCTCACGTTGCGACTGTCCACCACCTCGACTTTGGGAAAGGACTGTGCGGCGGCAGTGGCTGACTGCAGCGTGCCACTCATGATGTGCGAGATGTGGATGGAGAAGATGTGGTCGACGCGCGCGCTGAGCTCCTGGTACACGGCAGCGAAGTCCTCTACAGAAGGCTGCGATGACGTAGGAAGATCCACGGTCTGCTTGAGACGAGCGTAGAACTGCGGCTGCGTTATCTGCGTTCCGTCGTCCAGGATCTCGTCCTTGAACACCACCTTGAGAGGCACGACGGTGATACCCAGCGCGGGCCAGCGGTCGTTAGGATCGGCAGTCGAGTCGGTGACGACCGCGGCGTTCTGTGGCGTGAGGAGTGTCATTCGGCCCCCAGGAGGATCGGGTACAGCGGCTGGCCGCCCGGATGGATGGTGAGTTCGGCGTCAGGACAGGCGCGCTTCACCGCGGCCTCGATGTCGTCGTCCTGCAGCGAGGTGCCGTTGAGAGACGTCAACACGGTGAGGACGTCTGGCGAGTGCGTGGCCAAGTGCGCCAGGACGGCGTCCAGCACCTCGCTGACCTCCTGGCCGTTGGCCACAAGCGTGCCATCGACGAGCCCTATGACCTCATCCTTCTTGACCTCACGGTCGCCCACTAGTGAGTCGCGGACGGCCACGGTGATCTCACCGCTGTGAGCGCTCTGTAGCGTCGCCTCCATGGCGCGCGCGTTGACGATAGCGTCTGCCTCGGGGTCGAAGGCCACCATCGCCGTGAGCCCGGCGGTCATGGACTTGGTGGGCACGACGACGATGGAGCGGGTGCTCATGGTGGCTGCCTGCTCGGCCGTGAGGATGACGTTCTTGTTGTTGGGAAGGATGACCACCTCGTCCGAGCCGCTCTCGTCGACCGTGGCCAACAGCTGTGCGGCGCTGGGGTTCATGGACTGGCCGCCGTCGACGATGCCCGTGCAGCCGAGCTCGCGGAAGAGCGCGTGGTTGCCGGCACCCGCGGCCACCGCGACGACGGCGGTGCCCTTGCGCGCCTGCGACTCCCGCAACCGCTCATCGCGGGCGCGCGTCTGCTCGTGCATGTCGTTGATCTCGATCTCGCCCAGGCTGCCGTACTTGACGGCCCAACTGAGCACCGCACCGGGATCGTCGGTGTGCACGTGCACCTTGACCATCGCCTCGTCCCCCACCGCCAGCGCGCTGTCGCCCACGCGACCGAGGAGCTCTTCCAGCTCCTCGCGCGGCAGGTCCTCCCCCTTCAGCAGGAAGCTCGTGCAGTAGCGGTAGCGCGACAGCTCCGAAGGCTCCTCTAGCGTGACGTGGGACGCTGCTGGCGGCTCTGCAGCGTGGCTGTGAGCGACGCCCGTGCGGGGCACGCCACCGACCACTGCGTCCGCCAAGCCCTTGGCCATGACGAGGAGCCCATACCCACCTGCATCCACCACGCCAGCCTGCCGTAGTGCCGCCAGCTGACTCGTGGTGCGCTCCACGGCCACCTCGCCAGATTGCAGGACGGTCTTGGCGACCACCGACAGCGAGGCGCTGTCGGGCAGGTCGGCCAGCGCCGTCGCCATCTCGCGCATGACCGTGAGCATAGTGCCCTCTACCGGCTTCTTGACAGCGCGGTACGCCGCCGCCGACGCCTCGGTGAACGCGCGCTTGATGAATGCAGCCGACATGACGGCGTCGGCGCTGCACACGCTGCACAGGCCCCGCACTATCTGCGAGAGGATGACGCCCGAGTTGCCGCGCGCCCCCATGAGCGAGCCCCGTGTGACCGCTGCGGCGGCCGCGACCTTCTCGACCTCGCCCGCGCGCTCCAGCTCCTCTCGCACCGCACGTACCGTGAGGAACAGGTTGGTGCCCGTGTCGCCATCAGGGACTGGATAGACGTTGAGGTCGTTGATGACCGAACGCTCGGCATCCAACGCGGTCAGCGCTGCTTCCACGAGGCCCAGGGTGTAGTCGCGAGTACTCACTCGCGCAGGTCCTCTACCTTGACGACCACCTCGCTGACCCGAAGACCTGTGGCACGCTCGATCTCGTAGCCCACTTGCTCGCGAAGGATGGCCGTGACCTGCGCCAAGTTGACCCCCCGCTCCATGACGACCTGGAGGCGTACACGTACGGCTCCGTCGCCAAGGTCCACATGGACACCCTCTGTGAGTGTACCGCGGAAGAGATCGGTGACACGGCGTAGCCGGCTGCTGCGCATGCCGACGACTCCGTAGGTGGAACGGGCGGCGTGTCCCGCGAGCTTAGCGATGACCAGTTCGCTGAATGTGACCGAACCACCGCCGGTGACGCCATCGTCAGTCACTTGGGCGCACATGAGACCAGCCGACCCCCTGTCGCTCACGCCGGCAGACCTGTGGTCAGGCCTGCTGCAGCTCCAGCTCGTTCAAAGCTTGGACCAACTCCTCGGGATCGACCCCGTGCATGACGGCCCCAGTGGCGATAGTGGACGAGCTTGCGCTCATGCACGCGGAACACGTCATCCCATAGCGACCGAAGACGCTGGCGGCTCCCTCGTGCCGTTGAAGTGCCTCGATGATGGTCATCTCCTTGTGGAAGACCGTCAACCTGACCTACGGTCGCGAAGAGCACACGCAGACCCGATAGGCTGCGTTTGCCTTGCCGGAGCGCGTGTAGCATAATGACGCCCCGCCAGCGAATCAAGTTGAGGCGTGCCATGTCCAAGGTCTGTGCAATCTGCGGCAAGAAGCCGTCCATGGGTAACAGCAGGAGCCACTCCAACGTGGCCAGCAAGCGTCGCTTCGATCCCAACCTTCAGCACGTACGCATACTCATCGACGGTCAGCCGCGCAACGCTTACGTCTGCACGCGGTGCCTCCGCTCCGGCCGCGTCACCAAGGTCATCTGACTCAGAGCGACCAGCTCCGCACCTTCGGCGACGGGCCCCGGTCCGGGAGGACCGGGGCCCGTGCTCGTTCTTGGCTCCTTCTTCACCGGGCGCCCCTGCAGGTCACGCCTCGTGACCCCTTATGGAAGCTCACGCAGGAGATTCGCCATCTCCAGCGCGCTGGCTGCCGCCGACCAACCCTTGTTACCGGCCTTGGTGCCTGCTCGTTCGACAGCCTGCTCGATGGTGTCTGTGGTC
>CAYMTC010000018.1:12007-13391 GCA_964393265.1 uncultured Thermoleophilia bacterium | reverse complement strand
AGGGTGTCTAGGGCGGCGGCTAGCCGCGTAGCGCCCTCCTTGAGCTTGTCCTCGGCGTAGTAGGTGAAGCCGAGCCGTAGGGCGTCGTCGCCCCCGGTGATCTGATTGCGGGTACCGGGGACGAACGAGACCCCGTGTGTCTCCGCGACCGCCAGCAGTCGGCCCGCACTGACTCCGTCTGGCAGCCGCACGCGGACGAAGAAGCCCCCGGCCGGCTTGGTGAAGTGGCAGCCGGCCGGTAGCTCGCGCGCCAACGAGGTCAGCAGCGTGTCCCGTCGGCGCGCGTAGACGTCGCGGAGAAGCGCGACATGTGCGTCGTAGTGTCCCTCGGCGAGGAACTGGGCGGTCACGAAGGTGGAGAACCAGCTCACGTGCCCGCCGCTCTCGAACAGGCCACAATCCACGTACCGTGTGACGTGGTCGGGATGGGCTGTGAGCCAGCCCGTGCGCAGGCCGGGAGCGATCGTCTTTGAGAACGACCCGAGCCGGAGCACCACGCCAGCTGGCGCTATGCTCCAGAGGGAAGGCGGCGGCGGACCCTCGTACCAGAGATCGCGGTACGCATCGTCCTCGAGTATGAGCAGCTCCTCGGCAGCCGCCAGTTCGACCAGTCGCGCGCGACGGTCGGGTGCCAGCGACACTCCTGCCGGATTGTGGTAGGTGGGCACTGTGTAGAGGAGCCGAGGTCGCCGGCCCGCTCTGCGCACTGCGGCGATGCGTGCGGCTAGCTCCTCGACGACGAGTCCGTCGTCGTCGATGGGGATGGATTCGATGCGCATTCTGCAGTCCGCGATGGCGCGCAGGCCGAGGCTGTACGTGGGCTGCTCCACGAACACGACATCCTCGTGTTTCACGAAGCGCGCTAGCACGTGGGTCAACGCGTGTGAGTTGCCACCTGTGACCGCGAGCGCGTCGAGTGGTAGATCGCGGCCCTCGCGCTGCACGACCATCTGCTGGACGAGGTGGCGCAGGTGCGGAGGGCCGGCGTTGGTCCCATAGGCGAGCATGGCGCGGCTGTGCTCGCCGAGGGCACGGCGCGTGCACGACTCGATCACGGGGCTCGGGAGCAGGGAGAGGTCCGGCTCGCCGAAGGCGAGCTCCACGATCCCGGGGCGGGCCACCTGCTGCTGCCAAGCTGTGTCCATGTCCTTATTCTGACACGGAGGGCGCCGCCTGGCCTCCGTGGCCATCGCCGCCGCGCAAGCACGCCAGCTCGGCGTCCACAGGCCGGGTTGCCCACAGGTGGCTCTGTGGCATACTGAGGCGGCTCCCGGCGTGTGCGGCCCTGGTGGGCCGTCGTCGATCGTCACATATCCAGAGGTCCGTGGCCGAGAAGCGACCGTCACTTGGGCCGCCCCGGCGGCTAGGAGACGCCGCGCGGCGC
>CAYMTC010000018.1:8446-11907 GCA_964393265.1 uncultured Thermoleophilia bacterium | reverse complement strand
CGCGCGGCGCGAAGCGCTGCGCCGCCGCCGATTCATCGCCGCCAGCCTGGGGGCGCTGCTTCTCATCGGCGGTCTCGCTGCAGCCATAGCCCTTGTGGCCACGCGCGGCGACTCCGGCGCCTCCCCGGACCAGGCGACTTCTGCTTCACCTAGGCGCAGCCCCTCACCCTCGCCTACGGCGTTGCCCACGCCCACCCAGCAGAAGCCGCTCAAGCTCTTCTCGGGTGGCGACTCCATGGGTGGTGACCTGGCTAACTCGCTCGCTCCCCTTCTCAGTGAGACGGGGTTGGTCAAGGCGGTGGTGGTGTACAAGGTGTCGTCCGGGTTGGTGCGCCCCGACTTCTTCGATTGGCTGGCCTTCCTGCGCAAGTACAGCTACCGGTACAAGGCGATGGTGTTCATGGCCGGCACTAACGACGCTCAGGGGCTGCGGGTCGGGGACAGGGTGTACCTCTTCGGGACGAAGGGCTGGAAGAAAGAGTATCGGCGCCGTGTGGGGTCTGCCATGGACACCATGCTCAAGGAGCGTGTGCAGCGTGTCTACTGGGTGGGCATGCCCATCATGAGAGCGCCGGCATTTCGCAAGGACATGGCCATCATCAACGCGGCCTTCGTCGACGAGGCGGCCAAGCGGCCGCAGGTCACGTACATAGACACGTGGTCCTTCTTCGCCACCGCCGACGGCGCCTACGATCCTCGCTGGCGACAGGATGACGGTGTGCACTTCACCATCTCCGGGGTGCGTCGTCTCGCCAACTACGTAGCCGACTTCATCAAGCGCGACTGGCACATCCGCTAGACCGGCGCCGAGGCCGCGTGCGGTCCGTCAGCCTGCGGCGACGAGTATCGCTCCAAACAGGGCTGCCGAGGCGGCCGCCGCCTGCCACGGCTGTAAGCGCTCACGCAGCAGGACGTGGGCGAGCATCACGGTCACCACGGGGTACAGGTATCCAAGGACGCCCACCACGCTGAGGTACCCGTGCGTGGAGGCCACCGAGAACAAGGTGTTCGCCGTCGTGTCGCCTACGCCCACCAGCAGGATGGGCAGCACCGCACCCCGCGACAAGTGCAGTGCCGGCCGCCGCAGGAGCAAGTAGAGCACGACCAGCGGCGACGAAGTGGCTCGCATGAGGAACACGCCCCAGAAGGGGTCGTATACCGCCGCCGCGTCCATGCCCACGTAAGAGAGGCCGATGGCCAGCGCGGCGACGACGGCCAGGACGAGGCTGAGGCGTGTCGGGGTGAAGCCGTCTCGGCCGGGCTCCTGGCCCGCGTGAGAATTGCTGGCTACGTGCTCGGGGGCGGGCACCGCGCCCGCTGGACCTGTGAGATCGAAGTCGTCGAGCTCGGGGTCGGCTTCGTCCGCCGTGATGGGGTGCTGCGTCTCGGTCTCGCGGGTGGCCAGGACCACTCCACCTACGGCGAGCGCCATGCCGGCGAACTGAAGCGTGCTGGGCCGTTCGCCGAGCACCAGGCCCACCAGCACGGGGACGATGATGCCTGTGGATGTGATGGGCGCCACGAGACTCATGATGCCGATGGCAAGAGCCTTGTAGAAACAGAGGACGGCGACGATGCCGGCGAGTCCAGAGAGGACGCCCGGGAGCCAGCCGTTCAGTGGCGGCAGACCCGTGCCGTGCCCCAGCACGACGAAGCCGGTGGCGACAAGGCCGGCCAGTTGGGTGAGCAGCACCACCGCCCAGACGGTGGTGCGCCGGCCCATGATGCCAGCGGCGTAGTCGGAGGCGCCCCAGAAGAGGCTGGCCGTGAGCGCGAGGAAGGCGGCAAGCATACGGCAACGCTAGCAGAGCCCGGCGGCCGCGGATACCACGGCCGCCGGGCAGGATGAGATCAGCGCTGACGGATGCCGAGACGCTCCCGCGCCTCGGCCGGCGTGGCGACGTGTCCGCCCAGTGCCTCGATGATGTCGATGGCCTTGGTGACCAGTCCGGCGTTGGTCGCGGGCACGCCCCTGCTGAGCCACAGGTTGTCCTCCAGACCCACGCGGACGTTGCCTCCCAGCAGCATGGCTTGTGCCACCATGGGCATCTCCCAGCGGCTCACTCCGAACGCCGACCACACGGAGCCAGGCGGCAGCATGCCGGCCATGGCTGCCATGGCCTGCGTGGTGGCCGGCGCGTTGCCGGGCACACCCAGGCACAGCTGGAAGTAGGGTGGGTCGTCGAGCAACCCCTCCGCATGCAGCAGACGGGCCACCTCGATGTTGCCCATGTCGAACACCTCGAGCTCGGGCTTGACGCCCAGTTCCTGCATGCGCCGGGCGAGCTTGCGCGCCATCTCGAGCGTGGTGATGGAGACCACCTTCTCGCCGAACACGTAAGTGCCACAGTCGAACGAGCAGATGTCGGGCAGCAACTCCTCGATGTGCGGCATGCGTTCCAGGGCGGGCACGATGTCGCTGCCCGGGCCGGCGACGGTGGGGTCGGCGTCTTCGATCACCATGTCCATCCCCATGCCGGTGGTGAGGTTGACCAGCACGTCCACACCCGCCGCGCGGATACGCTCCACGACCTCGCGGTAGTAGCGGACCTCGCGTGACGGTGCCCCCGTCTGTGGGTCGCGGACGTGGATGTGGACGATGGCGGCTCCTGCCTGCGCTGCCTCAAGCGCGGAGTCGGCTATCTGCTGCGGTGTGTACGGTCTGTGAGCGACAGGCTCGGTGCCCCCGGTGACCGCACAGCTCACGATGACACTCGTGTTCATACTTCTGACCCCCCCTGGATAGCAGAGCCGGTCCGGCAGACCGCTGTCAGCTCGTGCTCAGCGAGAGGATCTCGCTGAACGTGTCGCGGGCGGCCGCCACGGCGCTGTCGATGTCGGCTTGCCTCATGGCGGTAGAACAGCACATCTCGCAGCGCGGCGCCAGGAAGACGCCGCGGTCGAGCAGGCCAAGGTGGATGGCCGTGCGTAGGGCCGCCCCTGCGGCCTCCTCAGCCTGCCCCGGTGTATGGACGTCGGCGGCCGCGTGGAGGTTGAGGAGTGAGCCCACTGCAGTGACCGAGACCGGCAGGCCAGAGTCGGCGGCGGCTGCACTGAGACCATCGGCCAGGCGACCGCCGAGGACGTTGAGGCGCTCGATCGCGCCGCGGTCGAGCGCCTCCATCGCCGCCAGGCCCGCCACCATCGCCAGGCGGTGTCCGTTGAAAGTGCCGCCGTGTTCCAGGTGGCCTGGTCGGTTCGGGTCGGTCTGGCCCAGGATGGCGGCGTCGCCCGCCACGGCGCCTATGGGCATGCCTCCCCCGATGATCTTGCCCAGCGTGGTGAGGTCTGGCACCACCGGCGCCGTCTCCTGCGCGCCGCCGTAGCCTAGTCGGAAGCTCATGACCTCGTCGAAGACCAGGACGGCTCCGGTGTCGTCAGCGACGTGGCGCAGGCGTGCGAGGACGTCGTCCGGCACCCGTATGATGCCAGATCGGAAGAGCACACGTCTGAACTCCAGT
>CAYMTC010000018.1:5455-8436 GCA_964393265.1 uncultured Thermoleophilia bacterium | reverse complement strand
TGGCGATGCCGCGGCCGGCGATGTCCGGTGCGGAGCCGTGCACGGGCTCGATGAAGATGGCCGCGAGCGGCCCCGCTTGGCGCAGAGCGCGCTCCGCGGCGTCGGCGTCATCGGGCGGGAAGAGCGCCGTGCCGGTGCGGTCGCACGCCGACCACACCAAGTCTTCGTAGGAACCGTGGTAGGAGAACTGCGCGACCGCCAGTCGCCGGCGCCCGGTCTGCTGCCGGGCAAGTCTCGCGGCCAGCATGGTCGCCTCTGTGCCGGAGTTACAGAAGCGTATGCGCTCGGCCGAGGCGAGCCGTTCGACGAGGTGCTGGGCGAGCGCGCCCTGCTCGGGCATGGGCGCCCCGAACAGGATGCTGCGCGGGATCGCGTGCAGCAGGGCACGCTCCACCGTAAGCGGTCTGTGGCCGTGCACCAGAGCTGTGTAGTTGCCCAGGAAGTCCAGCAGCTCATGGCCGTCGACGTCGTGCATGCGGGCGCCCGCTGCGTCGGACATGACGAGAGGGAAGGGGGCGAACCACGTCGTGCTTCTAGTGTCGCCGCCGGGCAGCCATGCGGCCATGCGTCGCATGGCGTCCTGCGAACCGGGGTGTCGTTCCGCGTAGCGTCGCGAGATGACGTCGATCGCGTGCTGCCAGCGGGTGTCCTGGCTCGGCTGCATGTGATCCTCCTGTCGTCGTCTGCGTGGATTCTCTCACGCGCGGAGCTGTGTCCTGCCCCGATCACCCAGCGGCGATCAACGCGGCTCCGCTAAGAGCTAGACCGACTCCGAGCTTCTGGAATCGCGAGAGCCGCTCCCCGGCGAAGAGGTGAGCGAGCAGCACTGTGAAGATCGGATAGACGGCGCTCAGCACAGACACGATGCTGAGGTATCCCATCGTCGAGGCGACGCTGAAGAGGCCGTTGGATCCCGTGTCGAGCACGCCGATGGCCATGAGGGGCAGGAGGGACGCGGCGGCGAGGTGAAGGCGCGGTCGCGCCCGGGCGGCCGTGAGCGCGACGAACGCGAGTGCGAAGCAGATCACGGACGTGGAACGAGCGATGAAGATGCCCCAGTACGGATCGCTGCGCGCCGCGTACGCATAGCAGACGAAGTTGAAGCCGATGGCCAGGGCGGCGAGCAGGGAGAGCCCGATGCTCGCCCGGCTGGGCGCCTCGTGGTGCTCGTCGGCGCTCTTCTCGTGAGCGGCGAGCACCACGCCGATCAGAGCTGCCACGATGCCGGCGCCTTGGTACACGCTGGGCCGCTCGCCCTGGGCCACACCCCACAGCACCGGGATCGCGACACCGGTGGCCTGTATAGGGCCGACGATGCTCATGACGCCTATCGCCAGAGCCTTGTAGGAGGTGGCGATCCCGAGCACCGCTGTGAGGCCGGCGAGGACGGCCGCGAGCAGTCCCATGGCATCGGGGAACGGCGCCGCGCGGAAGACCACTAGCACGGTGGTCCAGGCGATACCCGTGAGCTGGCTGACCACGATCACTGCCCAGAGCGACGTGCGCCGGGCCTGCGTACCGGTGAGGAAGTCGCCGGTGCCTATGGAGGCGCTGGCGGCGAGGCTGAGGAGGACGGCGAGCACGGAGCGACGCTATCAGAGTCGTTTGGGGACGTTCATCCCGAGTGCGACCTTGTGGACGGCGGCCCTCGGGTCGCTGCAGACCGGTGGGCGAGTGGTACGGTACTCTTGACGAGTGGTGCGCACGCAGGTCGGCAGCGAGCTTCCTTCGGCGCTCCCCTGCTGCGATCAGCTCGTGCCTGCGCAGACGCCGCTTGCACGTCGAGACATGCCTGCGCAGACGCCGCTTGCACGTCGAGAGGAACGCATGGGTCTCTTCGGTCCTATCTCAGGTCTGTTCGCCCGTGGCGGCGGTTACTATGCGCTGGCGGAGCGCTACGCCACAGCCGCGCCGCCACCAGGGTCAGAGTCGCATGAACAGACGGCGATGCTCGACCGTTCGGTGGCCTACAAGCGCTGCGTGACGTTCGCCGCTTCACGCATCGGCCTGTACATGAGGCCCCAGCCTCCCGGCATGAAGCGTCATCCCGCCGTGCTCATCCCCTGGAGTGCGATCGTCGCGGTCAAACGGACGCATCTCTTCTGGCTGCCAGCATGGCGTCTCACAGTAGGACACCCGCGCATTGTCAGCATCACCGTAGGGGAGCACGTGTTCGACACGTGGCGGCCGTATCTCACCGCGGTCCTGCAGGAGGGGGACGACAGCTCAACGCCGGCGTGACGGGCGGGCGACTGCCTGGCCAGTCACCCCCGCTGCATGCGCCACACAGTGTGTGCGGTAGCCTGGCGAGCGAAGTCGGCCGGCAGGGTCGCTCGCGACAGGTCGCGCGGATGGAGGTGCGCGAGTGGTTCACTGTGGACCTCGAGCTTGCGTGCGCCACTCACGAACAGGAGGAGTCCGCCGGGCTCAAGGAGCTCCGCCGCCTGGAGGATGAGCTGTACGTGATCGCGCTGCACGTCGAGCGTCTTGCCTCCCATGCGTGCTGAGTTGGAGAACGTGGGCGGGCCCAGGAGGACCAGCCCGTAGCGACGCCGACTCTTGGGTGCGTCGTGGAGCCACTCGAGGCAGTCGGCCTGCTGCAGGCGGTGGCGGCGCAGGTCGGCCCCATTCAGGGCGAGGTTGCGCCGCGCCCAGTCCAAGTAGCTGGCGGACAGGTCGACGGTGAGCGAACCGTCGGCGCCGCCGAGGGCGGCGGCGACCGTCGCCGTGCCGGTGTATCCGAATAGGTTGAGGAAGTGCCGACCGCTGGCGAGCGAGGTGATCAGCTCACGTACTCCGCGCTGGTGGAGGAAGAGCCCCGTGTCGAGTCTGTCGGTGAGGTTGACGAGGAACTTGGCCTCTCCCTCGTGCACGGTGAGCAGCTGCTGGGCGTCGTCCAGGCGTTCGTACTGGCGGGGACCGCGCTGCCGCTGCCGCAGCTTGAGGACGACGTGCTCCGGCGGCAGACCAAGCGCGGCGGT
>CAYMTC010000018.1:697-5445 GCA_964393265.1 uncultured Thermoleophilia bacterium | reverse complement strand
GCCGCCGCGGCGCGCAGCCGCGCGGCGGCCTTCACAGGGTCCACATGCGCGGGCGCAGCGTACTCCTGGAGGTGGATCCAGTCGCCGTAGACGTCGATGGCCATGTTGAAGTCTGGAAGGTCGGCGTCGTAGACGCGGTAGCAGTCGACGCCGCGCCGCCGCAGAGGCCTCATGAGTACTCGCTGGTTACGGTGGAGGCGGTTGGCGAGCTGTGCGGCAGCGTCGCCGAGGTCTGGGAAGCGGCTCTGGACTGCGTCCGCGCCCGGACTCTCGACTGTGTCCGCGCCGCGGCTCTCGGCTGCGTCAGCGCCCGGACTCTCGACCGCGTCCGCGCTGCCGCTCTCGGCTGTGTCCGAGACGACGCTCTGCACTGCAGCGGCCTGTTTGCGGGGATCGGCGAGCACGTTGCTGTCGAGATCGTTGCCGCGGCGGTCGGGAGCCGTGGTCGCCGGCACGCCTCGAACGTCGATGCGCAGCAGCGATACCGGTATGCGCCCATTGAACAGGCGCGCGGTGGTCCTCACCGACTCGCCGAGCTGCGCCGCCCGCGCCTCATCTGCCACCAGGACCGCGGCGCGCCAGCCGGCGAAGCGGTCGCGGAGGACGCGACCCAGTGTCTCGTAGAGAGCATCGAGGTCGTCGGGTCGCAGCCGCTCTCCGTACGGCGGGTTCGTGGCGAGGAGGCCCGGAGTCACCTGGGCAGATGGCGCCGGCGCGGCCGCGCTGAGATCGCCGACCTCGAAGCTCACCAAGCCACTGAGGCCCGCCTTGAGGGCGGCGGCACGCGCTAGGGAGATGGCACGGGGGTCCCGGTCCATGCCCCGGATGAGCGGCCGACCCGCGTGTCGCGCACGCTCGGCGAGGGCCGCTAAGCCCGCCTCGCGACGCTGCAGCGCGCTGTCCAGCTCGGTGCGCCAGGCGGCAGCGTCGTGGCCGTGCCAGCGCAGGAAGCCCCATGAGCGCCGCAGCAGTCCGGGGGCGATGTCTGCGGCTATGAGGGCGGCCTCGAGGGCCAAAGTCCCCGAACCGCAGAGAGGGTCCAGGAACTGGTAGCCGTCGGCGGCCGAGCGTGGCCAGCCCGCGAGCAGCAGTGTGCCGGCGGCCAGTGTCTCCTTGAGAGGTGCCGCCGACTGGCGTCCCGGTGCTCGGTAGCCACGCCGGTGGAGCGCCTCGCCGGCGAGGTCCAGGTTCAGGGTGACCCAGCCGTCGCGTAACAGGATGTCTATTCGGACAGCGGGGTCTGACACGTTGACTGACGGCCGCTCGCCTGTGCGCTCACGGATGGTGTCCACGATGGCGTCCTTCACGACCAGCGCTGCGAACCGCGTGTTCCGCAGACCGGGCGTCACTCCGGTGGCGTGGCAGGCGAGCGTGGTGCGTGGTGTGAGGTGGGCGTTCCAGTCAAGGCGGCGGGCGCCCCGGTATAGGGCGTCGGCCGTCTCGGCGCGGAAGTGACCGAGCTGGAGGAGCACTCGCTCTGCCGTGCGGCTCCACAAGCAGGCGCGGTACGCGTGCTGGAGCTCGCCTGAGAAAGACACGCCAGCGGCGCGGATCCGCACGTCGGCCAGGTCCAGTGCGCGTAGCTCAGCAGCTAAGACCTCCTCGAGGCCGCGAGCGGTCGGGGCGAAGAGCCAAAGGCCGTGACGCTGCCCCGACTCTTGATGCCTGCCCGTGCGCCGCTCGCGGTCGTGTCCCCACTCTCGGCGGGCGCTCGCCGGCTCTCGGCGCCCGCTCCGCGGCTCCCCGCGCCCGCTCTCCGGCGCTCGCCGCCCGCCCCCCGGCTCCCTGCGGGCGCGCTCTGGCTCTCCGCGCCCGCCCTCCGAGGCTCGCCGACCGCTCCACGGCTCTCGCCGCCCGCCCCCCGGCTCCCTGCGGGCGCGCTCTGGCTCTCCGCGCCCGCGCGCCTCGCGGTCCGGGCCGCGCCGTTGCTGATCTGCCCTGGGGGTGAGAGAGCCGCCGGAGCTGCGGCCCGGGCGTGCCATGGCGGGCTCTTGGTGGCCGCTGGCGCTGCTCGGCTTGCTGTGCGGACCGCCGCGCCGAGCAGGAGGACTCCCCTGTCGGCCCGTGCGGTAGGGTCGGTCACCTTGCGGCCGGCTGTCTGAGGTGGGCGACGTGCGGCCGCCCCTGGTGTGCGGCCCGGTGTCTTTGCTCTCCGGGCGCGGCGGCCTTGGGGGCCGGTCTGAGCGGTGGCGCGTCGTCCGCTGCTCAGTCGGCGAGCGGTCGCCGCGCCGCGCCGGACGCTGACGTCGTCGAGGGGGAGTGCCTTCCATCAGTCAACCGTAGCACAGCTGGCGGCACGTCACCGCTCATGCCGGTGGCCGGTGCGCTGTCGGGAAGCGTAAGCGTGGTAACGTTGCCGAAGCGCGGGTCGCGACGAACGAGGCCATGTCCCAGGACCGCTCTCTCAACGGGCCAGGTGAGACCACGCTCGCTCACGGAGACGGCGGGCGTGGTCTTAAGGCGTGGGTGTCCGCGCTCGACAAGCGGCTCCTGCTGCTCTTCGTGTTGCCCACCGTAGGCTATGCGCTCATCACCGCTGTCATGCAGCTCACCGGTATCACGGGCTGGGACGCGCCTGCCCACCTCTACAAGATGGCCCTCGTCGAGGAGAGCAGGGGCATCTTCTGGGACAACAACTGGTACGGCGGTGCGTACGACCTGCTCAGCTACGGGTTCATCTTCTACTTTGCGGCCCGGCTGGTCGGGTACTCGGCGCTGGTGGTGCTCTCGGCCGGCTCACTCCCCCTGCTGTTCTACCTGTACATGCGGCGCGTGTACGGCCGCGCGTCGTTCGTCTCGGCCATCGGTTTGGCGGTCGTGCTGGCTGCGTACCTCGCGAACGGCCAGGACCCGTTCCTGTTCGCTATGGCTCTCATGCTGGGCGGCATGGTACTGCTGGCCTACCGGCATCCCGTGCTGGCCACGTTGCCTGTCGCTGCGGCGATGTTCGCCAACCCCCTGGCGGTGGTGGTCGGGCTCATCTTCCTGCTGGCCGACTTCATCGCCACGCCCGCACGTCGCGGGTACTATCTGCGAGCGCTTCTGTACCTCTCCCCGTTCCTCATCGCGCGCGTCCTCTTGTCCCTGGTGTTCTACGAGCCTGCTACATACGTGTACCACGTGGGCTTCGTGCTGCTGTGCTCCGGGTGGGGCGCCGTGGGCTTCGTGCTCACCAGGTTGTCACGCGATCCGCAGCGAGCCGCTCGAGCGACGCTCTTCCTGACCTTCGCTGTGGTCGGCGTGGCGGTCTTCTTCGTGCCGGGCAACCCGGTGGGGTCGAACATCACGCGGTTCTTCTTCCTGTTCGGTTTCCCGCTGTACTGGGAGGTCCACGACAGCCTGTTGCCGCGCACCGTGCTGCTGGTGTTCCTGGCCGGCTCGCTGTTGGGGCAGATCGTGCCGCCCCTGTCGCACTACTTCCGAGTCGCCGATGAGCCCTCGACGGAGGCTGCCTTCTTCGCACCTGCTCTCGAGTATGCGGCGCGCCACTACGACCCCAACTACCGTATCCACGTCGTGGCGCTGGCCACGCACTGGGAGGCCTACCACTTCTCCGTGAACGGTTTTCCCATAACGCGCGGCTGGTACCGGCAGGCCGACGCCGTCCACAACGAGGTGCTCACCAGGGACGACTTCACCGCCGACGCCTATGCCGACTGGTTGAGGGGCATGGGGGTGCGTGACGTCTACCTGCCGCACGCACCCCTCGACTGGAGTGGCGATCGCGAGGCGCTCCTGCTGCGGCGATCGCCCCAGTTCACGGTGGTCTGGCATCATGCGGACTGGACTGTCTACCGCCTGCGGGCAGCGGAGCCTATGGCTGTGGCTCTCGACGAGGGCCAGGACCCGGACGTGCTGGCCGTGCTTCAGCAGGCGATGTACCTCGACGTCCCGCGACCAGGTGACTACCTGCTCAAGGTGTCCTGGTCGCCGTACTGGCAACTGACGCAGGGGCGCGGTCGTCTCTCACGCTACCGGGGTGGCAGCCGATTCGTCGTGCTGCACGCCGACGAGGCGGGCTACTACGGCATCCAGGTGCGGGTCACACTGCAGCGGTCTTTGCGCAACCTGGTGCGTATCTTCTAGCGAGCGCGTGACGGGGGTCCGGCGGAGCGCCCGGGAAGCGGCCGCGGTGCATCACGCGCCGCTCTTGCCTTCGGAGGCCTCTGCCGGGACAGCCGGCTCGTACTGACATACGCAGTCCCGGCCCTGGGCCTTGGCTCTGTAGAGCGCCTGGTCGGCCAGCTCCAGCAGCTCGTCGACCTGGGTGGCGTCGCGCGGGCAGGTCGCCACGCCACAGCTGATGGTGATGCTGGCGTCTGGCGGCAGGCCCAGACCTGTGTAGCGTGTACCGCCCAGCGTACGCCGGACACGCTCGGCCATGAACACCGCGTTCTCGCCAGGAGTGGCAGGTAGCAGCAACACGAACTCCTCGCCGCCGTGGCGAGCACACACGTCGCTGGTGCGCACTGCGTCCTGCAGGGTGGCGGCGACCGCCTGCAAGACGCGGTCCCCGGTGGCGTGGCCGTAGGTGTCGTTGAACCGCTTGAAGTGGTCGATGTCCACCATGACGACGCTCATGGGGGACTGCTCACGCAAGCTGCGGGTCAGCTCCTCGGCTACGCGGTTCACGAAGTAGCGACGGTTGTAGAGGCGGGTGAGGTGGTCGGTGACCACCTGACGGCGGATGCTGTCGTACTTGCGGGCATTGGTCAGGGCCTGCCGCAGGTGGCCACGGAGGGTCTCGA
>CAYMTC010000018.1:0-687 GCA_964393265.1 uncultured Thermoleophilia bacterium | reverse complement strand
GGCGCTCCCCCGAGGTGCTCGTGGCCAGTAGCACCATCTGAGCTCCCTCGTCGTCTGCTGGGATGGCGACGCTCAGCTGGTGGGTCATGGTGTGTGGGAAGAGCGAGCACTGGTGTCCCGTCGTCCGCACCGTCTGTCCGGAGATGGCGGCGTGCTTCAGTGGGCAGTCGTCCCTCTCCCGACAGCAGTCCGCGTCAAGGGAGCGCGAGCGTACGCCGAGCGCTCCCTCCAGACTGAAGCCGCCCGTGTCAGGGTCGCGCAGCAGCAGTGCGACGAAGTCCGCGCGCAGGAAGCGCTTCGCGCGGGCGAGGGCGCGGTCCACGGTCTCCCTGTATGGCAAGGCGGCGTTGATCTCTTGGCCTATCTGTGCGACCTCGAGCAGTTGGTGGTGCTGTGTCTGCAGTCGCAGCAGGTCGTGCTGCAGCGTAGCCCGGTCGTCGCCTTGCGCTTGGCTCATCGTCGTGAGCGCGCCGAGCAGTCCGTCCAGCTCAGCCATACGCCCGCCCTTCACCTGGGCGGCTCCCTGGCTCAACTCGCTGCGCGTCTGTTGGACGCGACGGCGCAGCGGGTTGAAGATCAGGAGCTGCTCGAGGGTGAGCAGCACGACGTAGGCGGCGCCCAGCCCCAGACCTACCCAGGCGAGATCGGAAGAGCACACGTCTGAACTCCAGTCACGAGATTCCATCT
>CAYMTC010000017.1:293-13647 GCA_964393265.1 uncultured Thermoleophilia bacterium | reverse complement strand
TAATGAGCGGTGACTGGAGTTCAGACGTGTGCTCTTCCGATCTAGAGGCGAGGCGGGAGGCGGTAGAGGCGGACACCAGCCGCAGCCGTCCCGGCACGTACACCCTGACGCGTGTGGCCGGCGATCATGAGCGGGGATGTCACAGCTAGGCCAGAGGCCGTCACCGGCCTGGGAGGAGCACCCAGGCTGCAGCTGGGGCTACGTCCCACTCCCCTCCAGCACTGTCCGGCACTCGCCGAGGGCCTGGGGGCGGAGGTGGACCTATGGGTCAAGCGTGACGACGTCTATGGCCCCGGCGTAGGCGGCAACAAGATCCGTAAGCTCGAGTACGTCGTCGCCGACGCACTGGAACGTGGCTGCGACACGCTTGTCACCACGGGCGCCGTGCAGTCCAACCATGCACGTCTCACGGCCGTGGCGGGGGCCGTCTGTGGTCTGGACGTCCACTTGGTCCTGGACGGCGACCCGGAGGAGAAGAGCGGCGGCAACCTGCTGCTCGACCAGCTCGTCGGTGCACATCTCCACTTCGTGCAGACGAAGACGTGGGACGAGCTCAACGCGGCGATGCAAGGGGTCGCTGAGGAGCTCACGGCCCAGGGACGGTCGTGCACCGTCATCCCGGTGGGTGCGTCCATCCCGCTGGGCGCCGTAGGCTACGCCGATGCGTACCTGGAGCTGGTCCAGCAACTCGACGACATGGGCGTGCGCGCCGACTACGTGGTGCACGCATGTGGCTCCGGAGGCACCCAGGGCGGCCTGCTTGCTGGCAGGATGCTGGCGCTGCGGTCGAGAGGCAGCGATGATCCGTCCGCCTGTCCGCGTGTCTTAGGAGTAGACGTCGCCAAGAGCAAGGGTGAGCTGGGACCCGTGGTCCTTGACATCGCCAACGGCTGTCTGCGGCTCCTCCACGAAGACGCCCGTGTGCCTCGTGAGGAGGTCGTCCTCATCGACGGTACGGGTCCCGCGTACGGTGTGGTGACTCCCGAGGCAGCCACTGCCATACGCGTGGGTCTTCGCACGGAAGGCCTGTTGGTCGACCCGGTCTACGCTGGGAAGGCCCTCGGCGCACTGCCCGACCTGGTCGATGGCGGCACCGTGGAGCGCGGCTCGAGGGTGGTCTTCATCCATACCGGAGGCAGCCCTGCGTTGTTCGCGCCCAGCTACTCCTCAGCGGTGCTCTCGCTGCTGTAGTCGACAGCAGCCGACATCCATCGGACGCACTATGACTCGGTCGACGCGCAGACGGCGCCGCTGTCGTCGCCAGGTGCCGCCGCCGGGTAGCCGGAGAGAGTGAAGCGTGCCTGTGCTACGAGTGGACACGGAAGCTCGCCAGATCGTGATGCACGCCAGTGGCGCCATCTGCGCCACCACGCAGGAGATCGTGGAGAGCGAGGCGTTCGCGACGGTCGTTCACCGCTACGTCGCCCGGCTGCGCGCGCATCGGTCGCCGCTGCTGGCGGAGCTCGGCATACCCGGCCTGCCGGACGCCGGTGCTGAGGCGGTCCGATCGCTCATCGACACCCTGCGGCTGCTGGCAAACAACCCCCTAGAGCGTGTCGCGGGTGCAGTGGGGAGTCTCGATGAGCAGCGGCGTGAAGCCCTGCACGCGTTCGTGGAAGGTCTCTACGACCACTGGCGCTCCTTCGACCGCTTCATGGTGATGCACGTCACCGGGTCTGCCGCTGCCGGTCGTCCACACCGGGAGTTCAACGAGACCATGGAGACGTTCGCGATGCTGGTGCGAGGTCTCTATCGCGACGTCGCCGAGAACATCACAGGGACCCACCCGCGCGTCTACCGTCAAGTCTCGGCAGGGTGCGAGGTGGGTCTGGTCGCGTGGCGTATGGACTGGCCTGTGCCGGCACCGTATCACGGCGCGTTGGGTCGCATCCCATTCGTGCGCCATGTCGTCATCGACCCGCCGTTCATCATCGACCCACCCATGAACAAGCGTACCGGTGAGTTCAGCGAAGTCGACGAGGATCCAGTGCAGGGGTTGGAGCTGGATCCGAGCCGTTGGGTCTGCTATCCGGTCGTCGTCGGCCCCAGCGTGATCTTTGTGTATGTCGATCAGCGGTTCGCGGGTCTGGGCAGCGCGCTCGCCAATCTCTTTGAGCTGGCCAGCGACGAGCAGGTCTCGAGGGGCCCGGACGCCGTCTACCTCTACGGCGTGCCACCCGAGAGTCTGTCGCGCTTCGGTGACCTGCCCACAGTGTTCCATGAGAACGTGGAGCATGGTCTGCTGGTGGCGGCCGTGCCGGCGGAGGACCGGTTCGGCTACTTCGGCTACCTCAAGAAGATGGTGCTCACACTGCACAATGTGGTCGCGCTCGACCGCGGTCGCATGCCGTACCACGGGGCGTTCACGCGCATCGTCTTGGAGAGCGGTACGGGAGCCAACGTCCTGATCCTGGGCGATACGGCGACCGGCAAGTCCGAGACACTGGAGGCGCTCAGGGAGCTGGCTGCCGCTGACATCAGCGACCTGCGCATCATCGCCGACGACATGGGCTCGCTGGAGCTCTCCGATGAGGGGGGCGTACGAGCTTACGGCACCGAGATCGGAGCCTTCGTCAGGCTGGACGACCTCAGCAAGGCCTACGCTTTCGGCCAGCTCGACCGTGCCATATTCATGAGCCCGCAGAAGAGCAACGCACGCATCGTCGTGCCGGTGACGACCCTCGACGAGGTGTTGCACGGCTATCCCGTCGACATGCTGCTCTACGCCAACAACCACGAGTGGGTCGACGAGCAGCATCCGGTCATCGAGCGGTTCCCTGATGTCGACGCGGCCCTGGCGGTGTTCCGCGAGGGCCGCGCCATGTCCAAGGGCACAACGACCTCGACGGGTCTCACGAGCACCTACTTCGCTAACGTGTTCGGTGCCGTGCAGCGGCGGGAGTCGCATGACGTCATCGCTCAGCGCGTCTTCCGCGCCGCGTTCGAGGCCGGTATCTTCGTGGGGCAACTACGCACGCAGCTGGGCATCGCCGGCTTCGAGACACGGGGTCCGCAAGAGGCCGCGGTGGCCCTGCTGCGTCGCATCGCCGCTCGTCAGTGACGGGCGCAGGCCAGTACGAAAGGAGCCACGCACATGAAGATGATCAAGGGGTTCAAGGACTTCATCACCCGAGGCAACGTGGTCGACCTAGCCATCGCGGTGGTCATCGGCGCCGCGTTCGGAGCCGTGATCGCGTCGTTCGTGGCTGATCTGCTCACGCCGCTGATCGCCGCTCTCTTCGGTCAGCCGGACTTCTCCGGGCTGTCGTTCACCATCAACGGCTCGCGGTTCATGTACGGCAACTTCATCAACGCCGTGATCTCGTTCCTGCTCGTCGCGGCGGCCATTTACTTCGTCGTCGTGGCACCCATGAACAGCTGGCGCGAGCGCAAGGCGGCCGGCCAGGACCCCACGACGAAGCAGTGTCCGCACTGTCTGAGTGAGATACCGCGTGGCGCCAAGCGCTGCCCTTACTGCACCTCGACGCTGGTCGACGAGGAGTGACTCGGCCGGCTACGGGCCACCTGGACAGGCTTAGAGGTAGGAGCCTCTGAAGTGGACGATGCTGGCTGCCTCGGCGGTACGCACGAGGCCCTGCAGTCTGCGGAGGAGCTCCTCGTCCTGCCGCAGTGCACGACCGTCCAGTGAGGCGGCCATGACGATGCCGCGCACGCTGCTGGTGAGGAGCACCGTGTCGTTCTCACCGAGCGCATCGGCGACGAGATGACGCTCGAGAACGCGGATACCGTCGGCGCGAGCTAGGTCCTGCACCTTGGCCCGGGTCACACCGGGCAGTATCGCGCCGTCCAACGGCGGCGTCAGCAGACTGCCCTCCGTGGCGACGAACAGGTTCGCTGTAGTGGCTTCGTGCGCACGGCCGCCCTCGTCCACGAAGAGGGCGTCGTCGGCGCCAGCAGCCTGTGCTGCCTGCATGGCCAGGTGGGACGTGGTGAAGCTCTTGGACTTGAGATCAGCGGCGGAGCGGAGGGCCCTGTAGGTGACAAGCCGCAGGTGGTGCGTGGGGAACTGCCGCACCTCGATGTGGATGAGCAGCGTAGGCCGGCCCTGCGGAGGCCCGCCAGTCACGAGCACACGGCAGGCGCCGTTAGGGATCTCCGCGGCTGCCGCCACTTTGACGATCTGTGCCGCTAGCTGCGCTCGAGTCTCTGGCAGGTCGATGTGCAGGGTGCCGAGGCCCTTCTCGAGGCGGGCTATGTGTTCGTCGAAGAACACAGGTGCGCCGTCGAGGATCTTGAGCGTCTCGTAGAGCCCGAGCCCGTGTGTGAAGCCTTGATCGAGGGCCGGCACCACAGCCTTCTCGGCCGGCACGAGCTCGCCGTTGAGCATGAGCAGCGACATGAGACCACCTCTCCGCGGGTCTGCGCGAGGCCTTGTGCCCTTGGGCCAGATGCGGCCTCCTGCCAGACTGGCTCTCTGTGATGACGCAGTCTACTCCTGTCGCCCCGGAGAGCCGTGGCCTCGCTGCGGTGGTGCCTCAGATCTCACGATGGCGGAACACGCGCACGGCTACCACGAGCAGGAGCACGGTGAGGCCGCAAGAGCTGAGCAGTGGCACGACCAGCGCGGCGGGCTTCCCTGTGAGCAGCGCCGTGGAGGCGGTCCAGAGGCCAGCCGGTGTGTCGGCGCTGACGACCGAGAGCTGTGAGAGGGCCGCCAGACCGATGACGACGACGGCACCGATGATCGCGGCCGCTATCTGCGAGCGCATGGCGGCGGAGAGGCAAGTGGCGACCGCGGTGAGCAGTAGCGCTAGCACGTACCAGCAACCGACGGCGAGGAGGAACCTGTCGAAGGGGCCGATGGCGAAGACCGCGCTGGTCACGGCGACACACACCAGGCTGCCTGCCATTGTAGCGACGAGCGACGTGGCGGCCAGCCCGGCGGCCTTGACCAGCACGTATGCTCCGCGTGACACCGGCTTGCACAGCGTCAGTGCGGCTGTGCCGCTACGGACCTCCGCGGCGATGATGCCGGCACCGATGATGACGAGAGCCAACGAGCCCACTTGCTGCAAGTTGCCGAGGAACTGCACGTATGCGTCGAGAGCGGTGGGCGGCGGTATCTTGATGACCGCCCCGGGCGTCTCGCCAGCGGCGTACTCAGCGAGCTCAGGGAGCAGAGCCGCCATGACAGGGGACGTCACGCCGAAGAAGGCGAGGAGCGCAGGCATGGCCCACCAGCGCCAGGTGCCGCGGATCTCGTCAAGCTCCTTGCGCACGAGAGCGCGCGTGGCACTCATGGGGCCTCCCGCGCGTGTGGCTGATCCCGTCCCACGAGGTCCACGAAGACGTCCTCCAGGCTGAGCTCGTCGGCTCTGAGCGAGCTAAGCCGCAGGTCGAGGTCGGCGACGAGGCGGGGCAAGGCCCGCTGTGCGGTAGCGAGATCGTCGGTGCCGATGCGCAGTCCGTTGTCGCCGAGCGGCGCGACCGTCTGCGCCCATGCCACGGTCCGCAGATGCTGCGCAAGCGTCCGTGCGTCATCGACCTCGACCGTGATGCGACGCTTGTCGCCGTGACGTTCGCGGAGCTGGTCGATGGACGTCTCGAGGGCGACGCGGCCGTGATCGAGGATGGCCACCGCGTCGCAGACTCTCTCGACGTCGGCCAGGATGTGGGTGGAGAAGAACACGGTGGTGCGGCCTCGTAGACTGGCGACCATGTCGAGCACCGCTCGGCGGCCGAGAGGGTCCAGGGCGCTGGTGGGCTCATCGAGAAGCAGCACGCGGGGCGCGTTGACGAGCGCTTGTGCCACGCCCAGACGCTGCTTCATGCCCCGAGAGTAAGCCCCGATGGGTGTGGTCACGTCGTCGAGTCCGGCCAGCTTGAGGAGGCCGGAGACACGCTTGTGCAGCACTCGCCGCTCCACATCGAAGAGCTCGCCGGCGAAGCGTAGGAACCGGGATGCTGTCATCCAGGACGGGAAGCCGGGGGCGTCGGGCAGGTAGCCGACGAGCGCGCGGGCCTCGGCGCCTTGGGAGACGAGGTCGTGGCCCAAGATGGCGGCGGTGCCTCGAGTGGGCCGAGCGAGGCCTGCCAAGATACGCAGCGTGGTCGTCTTCCCAGCGCCGTTAGGCCCCAGGAAGCCGAAGACGGAGCCTTGTGGCACGCGGAGATCGACCCCGTTGAGCGCCCAGTGTGAGCCGAACGACTTGGCGAGGTCGGTGAGTGCGATGGCGGCCTCTGGCTCGTGGGCCATGTCGCCGCTGCGGGTCAAGGGTCTGTCTCGTGTGGCCCGTAGAGTGAATCGAGGACGCTGTCGCTCTCCGGCGGCGCCGTGGGGAGGCTGGAAGAGCTGTCCTGCGGGGTGGCGGGTGCCTCGTGGGACTGCGGTCCGCGCCAGTCTTGGGCCACCAGAGGGGGACGTCTGCCGATCACGAGGTAGACGATCGGCCCGAGGGTGCCGAAGACCAAGACGACTATGACCCATGCCCAGCGAGGCAATGCCGAGGTCTGTGGGCGCCGGACGATGTCGATGAGCGCCCACACCAGCAGACCCAGCTGTAGTGCGCCAAGCACCACGATGACAGCGATGAGCCCGGCAGTAGGCTCGACCATTCGTGCTCCCCTCTACGCTGGTGTCTCCGCGATGCTGGCGGCGACAGCGCGCAGCATGCCGTGTGCCTTGTGCAGCGTCTCGAAGTACTCGCGCTCAGGCACTGAATCGGCAACGATACCGCCACCCACCTGCAGGTAGAGGCGGTCGCCGCAGCGTACCAGCGTGCGGATGACGATGTTCATGTCGAGAGCGTCGAGCGCCAGCCACCCGAAGGAGCCCGTGTAAGCAGCTCGATGCACGGTCTCCAACTCGTCGATGATCTCCATGCAGCGGACCTTGGGACAGCCAGTGATGGTGCCTCCGGGGAACATCGCCTGCAGCAAGTGGACTCCGTCGCGGCTCTCATGCAGGCGGCCGCGCACGTTGCTCACGATGTGGATGACATGCGAGTAGTACTCGTTGACCATGAGTTCGCTGACGCGCACGGTGCCGTAGTCACAGACCTTGCCCAGATCGTTGCGCTCCAGGTCGACCAGCATGACGTGCTCGGCGCGCTCCTTAGGGTCGAGATTGAGGTCCTGCGTCAGCTCGGCGTCGTGCGCGGTGCCGGCCGCCTGCCCACGCGGCCGGGTGCCGGCGATAGGCCGCGTCTGCGCCCAGCCGTCCGAGCTCATCTCGACCAGCCGTTCTGGAGACGACGAGATGAGCTCGTAGTCGCCGAAGTGCAGGTACCCGGCGAACGGTGAGGGGTTCACGGTGCGCAGGGTCTGGTAGAGGTGCAGGCTGGGCAGGGTGTAGCGCAGCTCGAGGCGTTGCGAGAGATTGGCTTGGAAGATGTCGCCGGCGAACACGTACTCGCGCGTACGGCCTACCACGTTCTCGTAGTGCACACGCGTGAAGTTGGAGCGGTAGATGGGCAAGTCGACGCCCCGCACCTCCGGCGAGGGCGCCTGCGGGGCCTGCTCCAGCGCTGCCACGATGCGGTCACGATCGGCTGCGGCAAGGTCGTGCTCGGGCCCCGCGGCTAGGGAAGTCGGCTGCTGGCCAGCGGCGCTGAGCTGGTCGGCAGCGTCCGCTGCGAGGCCATCATCGCCCTGGGCTTCTGGCGATCCCTGGTCCCAGCCCATGGGCGCTCCTACCTGCGGCAGCGGCCAGCAGACCACGACCGTGTCCCCGGTGTGGGTGTCGTAGCGCACGAACCGTGTCGGCAGGAACAGATCGATGTCGGGCAGGCGGAGGTCGTCTCGGGTGGTGTCCGGCAGTCGCTCCAAGTAGCGAGCGGCATCGTAGGCGACCAAGCCGAACAATCCCCTGGCCTCGGGGAAGGGTGCGGCGGCAAGGACGCTTCGTGCCGCCGCACCTGCAGCGCGCATGGCGAGGAAGGGCGCCAGCGGGGCGTTGGTGGATGGATCGTCGGGGGGCGCATGTCGCGGCAGTGCACTGGTGACCCGGACGCGGCCGTCTTTGACCCGCAGCCACAGTGCTGGGCGCCAGGCTAGGTAGTGGTAGCGCGCCAGGGCCTTAGCGCCGCCGGCGGAGTCGAGCAGTACAAGCGGGGCGGTATCCTGCAAGCCGAGCTCGTGGATGAGGCCCACCGGATCGAAGGCGGACGGCGAAGGGTGCGCGATGAGGGGGTCCATGAGTGGCGAGCGACTCGGCACGTCGGCCAGCGTCAGAACTCGTCGAACTCGTCGGCCTGAGCCAACGTACGGAACTGCGTGTACTCCTGCACGAAGCCGAGCCTCTTGGTGCCCACTGGGCCGTTACGGTGCTTGGCGACGATGATCTCCACCACACCCTTCTTGGTCTCGTCGGTGGGGTCGGAGTGGATGAAGAGGACAAGGTCTGCATCCTGCTCGATGGCGCCCGACTCGCGGAGGTCCGAGAGCTGCGGCTTACGTGGTCCGCCGCCCGTACGAGCCTCGGGGCCGCGGTTGAGCTGCGACACGGCGACGATGGGGACCTTGAGCTCTCGCGCCAGCTGCTTGAGCGAGCGTGAGATGCCCGCGACCTCTTGCTGGCGGTTCTCGGCTCGGCCGTCGCCGACCATGAGCTGGAGGTAGTCGACGATGATGAGGCCCAGGTTGTGCTTGTCGTGCAGCCGGCGTGCCTTTGAGCGCAGCTCGAACATCGTGAGCCCTGCGGTGTCGTCGATGAAGATGGGCGCCTCGGACAGCTCGGCTGAGGAACGGACCAGCTTGTCCATCTCGTCTTGGCGGAGCAGCTTGGGGTTGCGGAACTTGTAGGAGCTGACACGCGCAGCGCCTGAGAGGAAGCGGTCGCCTAGCTCCAGGCTGCTCATCTCGAGGCTGAAGATGGCGGTCGGTATCTTCTGATCCAGCGCGACGTTGTGGGCGATGTTGAGGGCTAACGACGTCTTGCCGACGCTGGGCCGCGCGGCGAGCACGATGAGGTTGGACGGGAAGAGGCCGATGATGAGATCGTCGACGTCTTTGAAGCCCGTTTTGACCGCCTGGCGCTCCTCCCCCTTCTGGAGACCGCTGATGCGGTCGAAGCTCTCGGAGACCACATCGCGGATGGGAAGGAAGTCGCGCGTGCGACGCTGCTGCGCCACGGCGAACAGACGCTGTTCGGCACGGTCGAGGAGCTGGGACACGTCGTCGGGCCGCGTGTAGCCCAGCTCAGCGATCTCGTTGCCCACCTGGATGAGCGCCCGCAGGGCGCTCTGTTCCCGCACGATGTCAGCGTAGTGGGCGGCCGCCGTGGCCGCCGGCACGGAGTCGGCGAGGGCGTGGACGAAGTCGCGGCCGCCCACGCGCTCGAGCTTGCCCTGGCGCTCCAGCTCGGCGCTGACGGTGACGACGTCGACCTCACTGCCGTTGGCGTAGAGGGTGCGTACAGCGTCGAAGACGGTGCCATGGCTCTCGCGCCAGAAGTCCCCAGCGCCCACGATGTCGGTGACGACGGGGATGGCATTGGGGTTGATGAGCATGGCACCGAGGACGGCTTCCTCTGCTTCCACATCTTGCGGAGGCATGCGGGGCTCGTCACGACGCACCTTCTCGGCAGCCATTAGCAGACCCTCCCCACGCGGCGCCGACGCGACCGCTGGCGCCGACGGACGCTACTTACTCAGGGACGACGATGGTCTTGACGGTGGCGACGAAGCCCTCGGCGACCTCGACGTCCACCATGTGCGTGCCGAGGGCCTTGATGGGCTCTTCGAGCAGGACGTGGCGCTTGTCGATGTGCAGCCCACGCGCGTCGTTGATGGCTGCGGCGATGTCGGCAGAGGTGACCGAGCCGAACAGCCGGTCGCCTTCCCCCGCCTTGGCGCCGACTGTTATGACGGTACGGTTGAGGGTACCGGTGATCTCGTCGGCCTGTGCTGCCTGGCGTGCCTCGCGAGCCTTGCGCTCTTCCTCGCGACGGCGGTACTCTGCCAGCTTGCCTTCTGAGCCCACCTCGGCCAAGCCCTTGGGCAGCAGGTAGTTGCGTGCGTAGCCGGGACTGACGTTGGCGAGCGAGCCTTTACCCCCGAGATTGGGGATGTCGGCCAGGAGAATGACCTCCACTTGGACCTCCAGAGACGTACGGGATCAGCGCCATCTCGCGTGCCCGCTTGACTGCAGCCGTGAGCTGAAGCTGGTGACGGCGGCAGGCGCCGGTGACACGACGCGGGCGTAGCCTGCCTTTCTCGCTGATGAAGCGCCTGAGCAGGGCGGCGTTCTTGTAGTCGACATCCTCAAGCCCGTCGGCGCAGAAGGCGCAGGAAGGGCGTCTGACTTGGACTGAGCCAGCGGCCTTTGGCCGGCTACGGCGCTTGAGCGTGGGCGCGGACATGATGGCAGACCTCAGAACGGGATGTCTGCGTCGAAGTCTTCGTCTGGCGCATCAAGGCCTGCGTCGTTGAACGCCGGCCCGCCGCTCTGCGCACGCTGTCCTGCTGTGGCGCCGGCGTCACGCGGGCCGATGAACTGCACGCTGTCGGCTACCACCTCGACCTTGGAGCGCTTCTGGCCGTCTTGTGTCTCCCACTGGCGCCAGCGGAGTCTCCCGTCGACCGCGACCTGACGGCCGCGGGAGAGGTACTGGGCGCAACTCTCGCCCTGTTGGCCGAACACCGTGACGTCGAAGTAGTTGGGGTAGTCCTTCCACTCGCCGGTGCCGCGGTCCTTGATGCGGTCGTTCACGGCGATGCGAAGCTGACAGACGCTCGTGCCGCTAGGCAGCGCCCGCAGTTCAGGGTCGTGGGTGAGATTGCCGACCAGGACGACCCGGTTAATGGAGGCCACGGGGAGCTCCTCTCACTCGGACTTGGGTGCGCGGACAGGCTGCCGCACAGTCATGAAGCGCATGACGTCGTCGGTGATGGCAAGGACGCGCTCCACCTCGGCCAGCGTAGCCGGCTTGACCGCGAATGTGTGGACGCTGTAAATGCCCTCTGTCTCTCCGTCGATCTGGTAGGCGAGCTTGCGGACGCCCCAGTCGTCGAGACCGGTGACGGTGCCCTCGCCGCTCTCGACGGTACTGCGGATGCGCGCGTGGATCTCTGCTTGGCGCTCCTCGGGGGTCTCGGGCTTGAGGATGAGCATGAGCTCGTACTTGGTGATGGTGATCACCTCCTGTGGTCTGGAACGGCCCCGGCCTCTCTGCCGGAGCAGGGGTGACGGCCGCCCGTGGCGGCATAGCCCGCGGATGCTACCAGGGCTGCTCCCGCCGCTCAAGCCGAGTGCCGTCGGCGTACCCCTGCGGATGGCGAGTGGAGCGGGCGTGGGGTGCCACTCGGTGTCGGCCGAGCGGGTCGCGTGAGCGATGCTACACTCGAACACGCAGCGACCACGCTCGGGAGCACGACATGACCGCGGCCAACACCCCACGCCTCATAGAGGCACTCAAGAAACGGGCCGGCGAGGATGGCCGTATCGCTTGCGCGGCGGCATTCCAGATAGCTGCGGACCTCGATGTCCCGATCGCTGAGGTCGGGCGGGTCTGCAGCGAGCTGGGCATCGAGATCGTCGCCTGCCAGCTCGGCTGTTTCTAGCAGCTTCTCACGGCGCCCATGGTTCGTTCCGCCGGGTGATGGGCACCGTTGCAGCACCGGGAGCGGTCTGACCGTGCGCAACGTGCCAGACGCCTCGCGCGCGCGGATGTGCGCGCGAGGCGTCTGCGCTCTGGCCAGCGTGGAGGGCTGCGCGGAGGACCGAGGAGGAGGCCACTGTGGATATCGTGCTGGGAGGCGGGCAGCCCTCCGTCTCGTACGATCTTAGGGAGCCAGTGGGCACGGGGGGACTGCTTGCGGTCCACAGTCCATGGGACGGGCACGAGGTGGCCCGCGTACGCACTGCTCGGCTCGAGGATCTGGACGAGGTGCTTGAGCGAGCCCGGGCGGCCTTCGAAGACTGGCGGTGGACGCCGAGCTGGCGGCGCTATCGCATCCTGCACCGCGTTTCGGAGCTCATCGGTGAACGTCGCGAGGAGATAGCTCGCCTGATCGCCGCAGAGGCGGCGAAGCCTTATAGGGACGCGATCGGCGAGGTGTCGCGAGCTGCCTCGACCTGGCGGTGGGCAGCCGAAGAGGCCAAACGCACCATGGGCGAGCTCGTCGAGATGGGCGCGGAGGAGAGCGGCCAGGACCGCTTCGGGTGGACCTTGCGCGAGCCCATCGGAGTCATACTCGCCATACCGCCCTTCAACTTCCCCATCAATCTCGTGTCTCACAAGGTCGCACCGGCGCTCGCCGCGGCCAACGTGGTGGTACTCAAGCCCGCATCCGCCACGCCGCTGACGGCTCTGTACTTGGCACGCCTGTTGGATGAGGCAGGGTTGCCGGGAGAAGTGGTCCAAGTGGTCGTGGGCTCGGGGCCGGTGGTCGGCACGCCGCTCGTCAAGGACCACAGGGTCGCGATGGTCACGTTCACTGGCAGTCCGGCGGTGGGACAGCGGATAGCTGCTGAGGCCGGGATGAAGCGGGTGACACTTGAGCTGGGATCGAACTCGGCGACCATCGTCGATGAGGACGCGGACCTCGAACTGGCCATGGAACGAGTGGTGGCAGGCGGCTTCGCCTTCTCAGGGCAGGTCTGCATCTCGGTGCAGCGTGTCATCGTGCACCGTGCCGTGTACGACCGGTTCGTGCCCATGCTGGTGGAGCGGGTCGCCGAGCTTCGCGTCGGCGACCCGCAGGACGAGCGTACGGACGTGTCGGCGCTGATCTCGCCGGCCGAGACGGAGCGTGTCGCGGCCTGGGTCGCAGAGGCTGTCGAGCAGGGCGCCGTGCTTGAGACGGGCGGGCCACAGTCAGATGGCCCCTCGTGGCCGATGGTGCTCACCGGTGTGACGCCCGACATGAAGGTGTGCGCTCGTGAGCTGTTCGGGCCGGTCGTGAGCGTGCTCAAGGCGCGTGACCTTTGCGAGGCCATCGACATCGCGAACGACAGTGAGTACGGGCTGCAGGCAGGCGTCTTCACGAGCGATCTCAACCGGGCGTTGTACGCTGCGCGAAGGCTCGAGGTGGGGGGCGTGATGGTCAACGAGGTGCCCACGTTCCGGGTCGACCACATGCCGTACGGGGGGAAGAAGATGAGCGGCATGGGGCGCGAAGGGGTCAAGTACGCTATCCAGGAGATGACCGACCTCAAGATGGTCGCCGTCCGCGAGGTGCCGTGGTGCCCGCCGCGGCTCGACTGACCCGCTGACCGCGCGCGGGCCGCGTGGAGCCCGTGGCGCATGCAGGTACTGCGACTGCGAGCCGTAAGTCTTGGACTGGAGCTGAGACGGTGCGGGCACTGGCGTCGCCCCTTACTCGCATGTAGACTTCGGTCGCTTCTTCGAGCGCTTGAGTCCTAAGGGCTCGCGTCCATCGGTCTGTCCACC